>JAUWVG010000354.1 GCA_030617525.1 Candidatus Aminicenantota bacterium
TCATATCGAGGGACAAAACACCCGGGTTAAGGTCTGTTCTGTGTCAGAAAGTGTTTTCTATTATTGCCAAACAGATTAATCACAATTGTGTGACTGGGAATATGTCTAAGAGAACGCCATGCTATCGACTCCACAAATCTCGCTCGGACTTTGATGAAGTAGTCCGAAGGATTCTCATTGTCGCATTTATGAAGATAAACGTGATATTTCTTATTTACTGATCTTGAAGAACTTGATGGCCAGAAAAAGAAAAACGGCTGTGAATCCGGCAAGTACGGCTAGGTTAAGCAGAACTGACTCCAGTCCGTAGCCGAAAAAAATCAGCTTATGGTAGGCATCCATGATCCATCCTGTTGGGAAAATTAGAGCGACTTTCTGAAATCCTTTTGGGGCAAGTTCAATAGGCCACCAGCATCCGCCAAGCGAAGCCATTAGATTGGCGAACAGGATGTTGAGCACGATCAGGATCTCTTCTTTTTTGATCACAGAACCGAATAACATGCTCATGCCAGCTATGGTTGTGCAGAAGAATAAAGAAATCAGGATAAGTGCCGAAATTGAGTGTCCGAGATAGACCTTGAACAAGAGTCTTCCTGCTGAAAAAAGGAGTATTATCTGGAACATACCGATGATAATACGGCTGAGCCACTTTCCGGCAATTATCGAGCCGTAAGTGGCCGGGCTGAGATAGATCCTTTCCAGCTGCCCCATTCTCCGTTCCTGAAGGAGGTTTATCCCGCCGTACATAAGGACTGTAAATAAGAGAAACATGACTATCATAGAAGGGACAGAATGGTTGTAACCGGAGGGAATTGACTTGAGTTCCCCTCCCATCTCTGAACGAAGAATCACCCGTCGTTCCCATGTCAGTTGATCTATTTTCGATTCTAAATCATCCTGATTTTCTGGCGAGATCATAACGATCTTTGATAGAATCTTAATGATCCCTTTTAGGATGTTGGAATAGGCGGTCTGCATTGCTTCCAGGCTTCTGCCTTCTTCCTGCTCGAGGATAAGCTCTACTTGTTCTCCTTTTATTACTTTTTCTGAAAATCCCTCTGGGATTATTAATGTCCGGAAAGTTATTTCTTCGCCTTCATCAAACACCTTTACCGCATATTTTTCTGTTGACAGCTCATTGATAAATGCCCTGGAAAGATGGCTTTTATCCTTGTCCAAGACATTTAAGGTAACTTTTTGATCACTCGGAGAAGTCTGCTGGAATGCCAGCCCGAATATCACCGTAAAAATAAGAGGAAAAACAAGAAGCCAGACAAAAAACATTTTATCCTTGTAGGTGATTTTAAGGTCGTTGAGAGTGATCGCCCAAACTGTCATTTCAGCAGACCTTTTTTTAGATTGTTTTGAATAAAAAAAGAACAGGCGAAAGATAAAAGGACACCAACAAACACCATGCCGAGTAAAATTGGGATCAATTCAACGAAGGGTTCTTTCATGATTGTTGAGTGGAAAGCTTTGATCCCCCAATAATTCACCGTCAATTTCGAGATCTTCTGGATAAATTCTGGGAAATTTTCGACCGGCACCATGCTTCCGCCGAGTAAAGACATAACGAGGATGACTGAAGAAATGACAGCTCCTGCCTGCTGCTCTGTCCTTATAAAGATATAAAGGAATGCTATGAATCCTGCAATTAGAATATTAAGACATAATACAATGAGGAAAACAATAAACATATTTCCCCATTTTATCGAGAAAAATACAGCTCCAAATCCGATGAGAACCAAAGTACAGAGAATTCCTATCAAGGCCGAAGAGACTATCTTGCTCCAAATAAATTCAGCCATGCTCATTCGTGAAAGCGACATACGCATAAGAGTTTTTAATTTTGTTTCTCTGAGAATATCCTCAAAAACAACATTGCAAATGAACATCAGGAATAAAATAGCCATGGCCGGCAAAATATAGCCTTGGACCGTAATCGAATCTTTGCTGTCCTCTTCTTCTTTTTTTATTGTTTGCTGTTTCAAGCTTATAACAGGCGGAAAAACATATTTTGAGATGCTTTCGATCCTGTTTTTAATTTTAATTGATAGAGCGGACATGTCCATATCCGGTATTTTATCCAACTCGGAAAATCCTTTTATAAGATCCACTTCTTCAGAGAATACTTCTACTAAAGCAGACATTATCAAGGTTGCAGTATCAGCTATTTCCTCCGCTATTTGGGGAAGGAACTGCTCAGACGGATTCTTTAAGAAAAGAACCTCGGCTTGCTTGCCGTCCAGAATGTCTTTTCCTAAATTCTTCGGAATGATAAGGAGGGCCGATGCCTTACCTTTACTCAGGAGCTGTCGTCCCATTTCTTCGCTCTCAATAGGTTCAAGCTCCACCATTTTTTTTAGCTCACCTTGAGACATCGCAGTTGTCAGGAAATTGGAGACAAGGCTTTTGTCATCATCCACAACAAGGAGAGAAATCCTGGGAAGGATCTCTTCTCTTTGAGGACCGAAAACCAGACCGAAGATGAATGTAAAAACTACTGGAATAAGCAAAAATCCAATTATGACAATTGGATTTTTCCACTTGCGCTTAAAGTCTTTCCAGACGAGGATCGGGATGTGTTTCACTCTCTTAATTCCTTTCCAGTAAGCTTGAGAAACACACTTTCCAAGTTGGGTTGTTTGATGGATATACTGTTTACAGGAAGGCCTGCTTTAAAAAATCCCTCGAGGATAACGGGAATCTCTTTTGACGCTTCTACAGAAAGCACGATATTTTCATCTTTTAAAGACAAAGTCTCAGCCTCTTTGAATTGAATTATGATCTGGCTTGCTTGCTCCGCTTTGAAATTTCCCTGGATCAGGACTATGTCTTTTTCGCCAACGATCTGAATCAGCTCCTCTAGGGTTCCTATGGCCAGAATTTTTCCATTATCGATAATGGCGATGCGGTGACAGAGCTCTTCCGCTTCCTTGAGATTATGAGTCGTGTATATCACCGTAGAATCTTTCTCAGATGCCTCTTGGATGATTTCGTAAATGTTCAGTTTGGTTTGAACATCGATTCCAAGTGTAGGTTCGTCAAGAAGAAGAAGTTTTGGCTGGTGAATCAATCCGATTATCAGGTTGATTCTCCTTTTCATCCCGCCTGAATATTTTTTTAGAGGATCATTTTCCCGACCGCTCAGTCCTGTTTTGGTCAATAAGTATGCCATACGTTCGTTAAGAGTTTTTTTCCCCATTCCATGCAGTTTTCCCCAGAAAGAAAGATTTTCCTTTGCTGTAAGCTCCTCATAGAAAGCCATGTCCTGTGGTACTACACCCATAAGTTTTTTTATTTTCTTTATATTTGTATCCTGATCCAGTCCATCAATGATGATTTTTCCCGAGTCCGGCTTGAGAAGGCCTGATATCATTGAAATTGTTGTTGTTTTTCCGGCTCCATTTGGCCCCAGAAAGCCAAAAATCTCACCCTTATCTACTTCAAAAGAAATGTCATCTACGGCCTTTAAAGAATTAAATGATTTTGATAGATGAGAAATGTTCAACATAGTCCGACTCCTCGCTTAACAATTTTGATAATTTATCACAGATATACAACTCTATAAATAGATTACTTTATCTTTTTATATTTTTATATTTTAGACTCATTTCCCAATCAGTTGAAAATCGTGAATAATAATATCTTCCTCTTCATTGACTTGACAGATACACCATACTGTCGTAACGTTTAAATACTGCAAAATGATAATTTAGAACTGGGGGCTGTATTCCCTTAAAAAAAAAGAAGGATGCTCGACAATTTTAAAATTGCCGTTAATAGGCAAAAAAAGCTGATCGTTATTTTCCTTCTGACCATATTCCTCCCATCCATTGCACTCAGCATTTTCGGCATCAGATCCATAAGGAACGAAAGATTTAGATTGGCCCGGCAG
>JAUWVG010000252.1 GCA_030617525.1 Candidatus Aminicenantota bacterium
GAATCCAGCTCGCCCGATCTGGCCGTAATCCAGGGAGACTCTCCAGTCCGAATCACTCAAGAAGCCATTGCAGCTCTGGGTGGAATGAAACGTTTTGTTTCAAAAGGGGACAAGGTGATGGTCAAACCCAACATCGGCTGGGACAGGACACCCGAACAGGGGGCCTGCACCAATCCCGAAGTTGTAAAAACTCTCGTCGAACTCTGCTTTGACGCGGGAGCCAAACAGGTCACGGTCATGGACAATCCCTGCAACCCTGCCCAAAGGACATACGTGCGTTCGGGGATTGCCAAAGCAGCCAAGGATGCCGGGGCAAAGGTCCCCTTTCCCAATAAATTCAAGCTGAAAAAACTCGCGCTCAATGGGGAATGGTTCAAAGAATGGGAGATATACACGGACTTCGTCGAGGTGGACAAGATCATTAATGTCCCTGCGGCTAAAACTCACAGCCTGTCAAGGATCACCCTGGGCATGAAGAACTGGCTCGGGGCCCTGGGAGGCAACCGCAATCAACTCCATCAAAACCTGGACTACGCCATGCTCGATCTCTCCCGGTTCTTCAAACCCACCTTGACCGTGCTCGATGCCTACCGTCTGCTGATTCGGAATGGACCGCAGGGCGGCCGGCTTTCAGATGTCAAAGTTTTTAAGACAATTGTGGCCGGTATGGACTATGTCGCCGTTGACGCTATGGGGGCAACCTTTTTCGACATCAAACCCGAAGAACTTCCCTATCTTCAGCTGTCCAAAGAAAGAGGAATGGGAGAAATTGACCTGGAGAAACTCCGTGTTGAAAAAAGAACGGTCTAAAAAATACAAGCTTATCCAGACTTTAAGAATTATCACGCAGATCGTCTTTTTTGGCCTGTTCTTTTTCCTTCTCCTTCAAACCCGATTCCCCGGACAAGATTACATCCGCAGGGTAGAAGTTTTTTTTCATTTCGATCCGCTTCTGGCTGTTGCCACTCTAGTCGCCTCCCGTACCCTCTTCCTCGCTTTTATATACGCCGCCATCACGCTTTTGGTCACTTTTGTGCTGGGGCGGGTGGTGTGCGGTTGGGTCTGTCCCATGGGATCTCTTCATCAGTTTTTTTCGTGGATCTTCAAAAAGACAAAACTTCACCGTCCGCAGAGACTCAAGACATTTAAAGACAAGCGCCTCGCCTGGAAATATTATCTTCTTCTCTTCCTTCTGATCAGCACCCTGTTTACTCTGGATTTGGTCGGAATATTTGATCCCATCTCCCTTCTCTACCGTTCATTTGCCGTGGGTTTTCTTCCCGCCATCGACCACACAATCGAGAGTCTGATTGGCCTCCTGTATAAAATCAATCTTTCTTCGATCGGGGATGGGATGGTTCAATTTTTTGAGACGCTGTCAATCAATGCCACTTTCATCCAGGGTTTTTTAATCGCCGGAATATTCATCGGGCTTGTACTGCTGAATATGCACAGGGAAAGATTCTGGTGCCGATATCTCTGTCCTCTTGGTGCTTTTCTCGGCCTGGCCAGCCGCATTAATCTTCTCAAGCTCAAAGTGTCAGAAGAAAAATGCATCAAATGCAATCTGTGCACCATACACTGCCAAACCCAGGCCAATCCCTGGCCTAACGAAGACTGGAAAAGCTCTGAGTGCGATTACTGTTTCACCTGCAGTGCGATCTGCCCGACAAATGCAATTACTTTTCCCATAAAAGTCAAATCCGAAAGCATCGAATCTGTCGATCTTTCCCGCCGAAAAGTTCTCCTGACCTCTTTCATGAGTGTCTTCGCTGTGCCCTTCTTTCGGATTTCTCCAGCAAAAACCCGTGCGTCTGAAAAACTGATACGACCCCCTGGGGCTCTTCCTGAAGATAAATTTCTTCAGAAATGTGTCCGATGTGGAGCCTGTATGAAGGTCTGCCCCACCAACGCCCTTCAGCCCGCGTGGACAGAGGCCGGTCCGGAAGGGCTCTGGACCCCCATGCTCGTTCCGAAAATAGGATACTGTGAATACTACTGCTCTCTCTGCACCCAGGTCTGTCCCACGGGCGCCATCAAAGATCTGTCGATCGCCGCAAAAAATCAGATTTGCATCGGGACGGCCTGGATCGATAAGAATCGCTGTATTCCCTGGAAGTTCGGAGATCCCTGCATCGTTTGTGAAGAGCACTGTCCGGTCTCCCCCAAGGCAATCAAGTTTATCAAAATCGAAGTCCCCCGTCCCGATGGAATTATCAAGACCCCACTGGCTCCACAAATAGACGTGGACAGCTGTACGGGGTGCGGCATATGTGAAAATAAATGCCCTGTGGTCGATTTGCCGGCCATCTATGTGACAAGCGTGGGAGAGACCCGGTCAGAACAGAATCAGATGAAGCTGGACTTGATCCAATCCGAGTTCAATATTATTGATCCCGGCGAAGACATCTACAAGTAAGTAATATTTAAGGATTCGAGGATTCTAGGGTTCAAGGATTCAAGTGGAAGACTTAAGAAGAATAAGAAAGGATTCTAGGGTTCAAGGATTCAAGTGAAAATACTTAGGAATATTAAAGAATTAAGAATCAAAGAGTAAGACGGAAATCCAAATATTATTATCTGGGAACCTGTGTTATATAGAGACTGTTAAATTAAATCGCAAGAAAAAGAACACTTGAACCCTTGAATCCTTGAACCCTTTCTTTATTCCGCGAGGAGTTTTTTGAGCTCTTCTTTGAGTGGGGGGATGACCTGGAAGAGATCGCCAATCACGCCAAAGTCAGCAACCCTAAAAATCGGAGCTTCCGGATCCTTGTTGACCGCCACAATGACCTTCGACGAAGACATCCCTGCAAGATGTTGGATGGCTCCCGAAACACCAAATGCAAGATAGATGTTCGGAGACACCGTTTTCCCTGTCTGTCCAACCTGATGCTGATGGTCAATCCAGCCGGCATCCACCGCTGAACGAGACGCCCCAACAGCAGAGTGAGGAAGAATGGAAGTGAGATCCCGGAGCAAATCAAAGTTTTCCGGGCCTTTCATCCCACGTCCTCCCGAAACCACAATTTCCGCTTCGGTCACATCTAAAGCCACACCCTCAGCCTTAAGAAGCTCGACAACCTGATCCCTAACATTGTCCTCGGCCAAAACCACGTCTTTCTTGACTGTTTCCCCCTGAGTATCAAGGGGATCGATCAGCGGAAAGACATTGGGCCGGAGAGAGACCATCTGGGGAGAAGATTTAAAGGAAAATGTTGCAAAGGCCTTGCCCGCATAAATCGGCCGGACGACTTCTAGTTTCCCCCCGTTAGCAGTCATCTTGATACAGTCTGTTGCCAGGCTCACGCCAAGGCTTGCTGCCAAACGAGGCGCCAGATCTTTGCCCATCGCCGTGGCCGAGAAGAGGATAACCGTGGGATTAACTTCATCTATTAAGCTCTTTAGAGCGAAAGCAAATCCTGAGGGAGAATAATGACTGAGCAGCGTATTCTCCAGCACAAAGACCTTTGAGGCGCCATAGCAAAAGGCTTCACCAGCGAGGGCCTCGATATTGTGTCCTGCGATTGCCGCAGCAACATCCATGCTCATCTCATCGGCCCGTCTTTTGGCTTCCGAAAGAGCCTCCAGTGAAGATTTCTTGATTTTCCCGTCCCTAATTTCTAAAAAAACTAAAAACATTTTATCCTCCTATAACGCCTTTGCTTCTTCTCTCAGATATTCGACAATTTTTTTTGCCGCCACATCCGGGTCCTCTTCGATGACCTTTCCGGCTTCACGCGGGGGAGGACTCTCCATTTTAATCAGCTCAAGTTGGGAAGTCAGTTCATCCCCATCAAACCCCAGTTCCTGTACTTCAACAACAGGAATATCCTTCCTCTTGGCCGCCATAATCCCCTTTAATGTTTCATAGCGGGGCTCGTTCAATCCTTTTTGGGCACTGATGATGGCGGGAAGCGAAAAGGAAACTTTTTCTACCGCGCCCTCAATTTCCCGGTAAGCACTCCCGGTATTTCCATCGATCTCCAGCTTGGTCACGACATTCACCTGAGGAAGCCCAAGAAGTTCAGCCACCATCGATGGGACCTGGGAATTGTCAGCCCCTACCGACTGCTTCCCGAATAAAAGAAGATTGTAATCAGAATATTTTGTCTTGAGGGCCTGAACAAAAATGCGTGCTGTTCGCAGCCCGTCGTATGACTCTGCTAAATCTTCCTTTAAAAGCACCGCCTCATCTGCGCCCATGGCCAGAGCCTTTTTCAGGATGGGGATGGATTCATCCGAACCTAAAGAAAATGCTGTTACAGTGGCCTCTCCGGCCTCTTTAAGCCGAAGGGCCTCTTCAATGGCAATCTCATCATAAGGATTGATCACAAAGCTCAAGCCTTCTTCTATGATGCATTTTGCTTCATGATCGATCCTGATTTTTGATTCTGTATCCGGAACTTTTTTAACGAATACGAAAATATTCACTTAGACCTCCATATAAATGCACTTTTAAATATTAAAAAAAGTATTATATTTTTTTTCCAGGTGCCGGTCAAATAATGAATCCTCTATGTCATCATTTCCTTTTCTGCGTTTTCAAGAACACGACTCTGCAAGATGATGGAGAAATCACATATAATGAAATATGAAAAGGTGGAAGCGCTCCACTCGGATTTTTAACGCCATTCCCTCATCGTTCCTCTCGGCGCCTCCGTAACTCCGCGCGTAAACCTTGCTCACTAAAGAGAGAATTTCCAAGAAGACGCGTACCACTTTTCTTAA
>JAUWVG010000246.1 GCA_030617525.1 Candidatus Aminicenantota bacterium
TTCATGGCAGAGAACTCGGGCAAGAAGTCCTTCGGCTTCGATCACTCTCTTTTTCTCCTTAAGATCTATCCCTTCAACCTTGACTTTGAAGGGCCTTGTGACTTTTTCATTGATGCCAGGAACAGAGAGACAACCTTCTTCTAGAACTTGTTCTCCTTCCTGGCTTAATAGTTCGGGATTGATGAGAATGAAAAGATCTTCTTGACTTTCTCCGACAGAAAGATCAACAGTGATCAGTCTTAGACTGCGGTTAATCTGTGGCGCTGCCAGGCCAATCCCAGGTGTGCGGTGCATTGTATAGATCATTTTTTCAGCGATATCAACAATATCCTGATTAATATTTTTGATTTCTTCCGCCTTTTTTGTAAGTACCGGGTGACCGTAGGTCATAATTTCAAGCACAGTGAGGTTCTTTTCTAGCATTTATTTATTCTAATGGAATTGCAGGAGATGTTCAAATTGAAGTGGCCCCAATTTATTTAAGGACTAGTAAGCGGTTTTTTTCAAGGCTTGTGATGAAATGAGCTATTCTTTCATAAAGGGGTTCCACTTTTTCTCCGAAGTTTTCTTTGTGAAGTTTTGCAATTTCTAGAACTGTCCTGGTTCCATCGCAGTTCAACCAGAAGAAACTCCCAATTTCATCCAGGTTGATTTTAAAGTATGGCTGTTTCATCCTGGGAAGAAGGTGTTTAGCCAAGAAGGGATTGAAATATTTTGGTTTGAGGAGGACGACCAATCCGTCCTCCTTTATTTCGCACTTAATTTTTTGGACCGGGATGAGATTGAGCAGATTAATCTGTGTTTGCTTTACGTCTTTTTTGTCCGCCACTATTTATGCTGATGCGTTCTGAAATGGACTCTATTAATCGGATTGTTCTTCAGGAGTGCCGATTTCTTCAGACATAATCATTTTTTTATAGGGGAGGTACATAAGGACATAACCAAGGATAAAGAAGATGATGAGGCCCAACCATCCGCTGTTCCAGACTTCTGGCATTTTGACATTGATGCCCTTCAATGCAGCGGTGAAGATGCCCATCATGGCCTGCCCTGCAATTAAGCCGGATGCAACAAGCAGGCCTATGTTTTCGGCAATTTCTTTTCCTTTTTTTGAGGGATTTTTATTGCCAGTCTTTTTGTCCAAAACGTATTTTAGGACTCCTCCAAAAAATATACAGGCTGTGGCCCTGAAGGGAAGGTACATCCCGACAGCTACAAGCATGGGTGAAGGTGTTCCGATAAGGATGAGAACAATAGCGAGCAGCATTCCTGCAAGAACAAGAGGCCAAGCCATCTCTCCTCCAACGATTCCCTTTGCCATTGTGGCCATGAGTCCTGCCTGAGGAGCTGGCAGGGCTTCGCTGCC
Source organism: Candidatus Aminicenantota bacterium (assembly GCA_030617525.1). Lineage (GTDB taxonomy): Bacteria > Acidobacteriota > Aminicenantia > Aminicenantales > Aminicenantaceae > JAUWVG01. Next base: position 1,367 of record JAUWVG010000246.1, read on the forward strand.
GATTTTCATGGTATTATGGAGAAGCTGCAGGGAAAATGTCAAAGTCAAAGCGGCCGCGACAACACCTATAATTTCTCCGATTTGCATCTTCCAGGGTGTTCCGCCAAGGATATGTCCGACCTTTAAATCCTGGATCATGTCTCCGGCAACTCCGGCTACACAGCAGACGACTGCCGCAACTCCCAGGACAGCTGCAATTCCTGCTGTTCCTTTCTGTCCCATCAGCACCATCATCAGGGCTGCAATAAGAAGTGTGGTGAGGGTCAATCCGGAGATGGGATTGGAAGATGATCCGATAACACCAACAAGATATCCAGCCACCGCCGCAAAGAGAAGGCCCATGATAAGCATGACAATGGCTGCGACAACCGCGGAACCAATATTTTTTGTGAAGACATTATAGAGAACGATCATTGGGATGACTAGAAGGATGATGCCGAAAAGGATTGTTCTAAAGGAAATATCTTTGTCGGTTCTTGGTGTTGAGGACGTACCGCCGGCCCGTGTTTTTTTGACGTCCTTAATAGAACGGCCTATCCCAGTGAAGAGGCTTTTTCTCATTTTGAACAAAGTGTAAAAAGCTCCGACCAGCATAGCACCTACGGCAACAGGTTTGACCTGAGAGTTATAGGCGGAAACAGCTAAATCGGTCCAGTTTCCGTCGAAGTTCGCAACGAGATTTCCTAAATCGCCATTGAGGAAGAGAATAATGGGCATGAGGAATAACCAGCCGAGGACCCCTCCTGAAAATGTCAGGGCTGCCAGTTTGGGGCCGATAATGAAGCCCACTCCGGTCATGGCCGCATTGGCTGCAGGAGATTCGATGAACATTCTCCCCTGTATTGTACCAGTTTTGGTGATTTCGACATTGTCGCCATCGAGATAAGTTATCCGGGAGAGGCCGGGGATTTTGAAGACGGCTCTTGCATAGGGTTTTATGAATTGGATGCCGTTTTCATTTGTGAAAAATTCAATAAGACCACCAAGCCCCATGGCCCAAAACATGTATTTTGCCTGTGATCCTCCTTTTTGTCCTGTTTTGACCATTTCTGCACAGGCGACACTTTCAGGGAAGGGAAGGTCAGCGTCTTCGACAAGAGTACGTCTGACCAGAACGACTAGAAAAACACCCAGAATGCCGCCGATGAGCATGAGCATAGTTGATTTAAAAATATCGAATTCTGCCCAAACACCGGTCATTAGAAATGCAGGGATGGTGAAAATTGCTCCGGCAGCCAGGGCTTCTCCCACTGCACCAGTTGTCCGGGCGAAATTCTCTTCCAGGATGGTCCCCTTGAATGGACGAAGGACAGCCATTGCCATAACCGCAGCAGGGAACGTGGCGGCCACGGTCATTCCAACGAGCAATCCCAGATAGGCGTTAGCCGCTCCAAGAATAACAGCCATGATAATTCCAAGCAGGACAGATTTGAAAGAAATTTCCTTCATGGATTCTCCGGCAGGAACATAGGGTTTGTAGGCGATGTCATTCATGCGAACCTCCCACTTTGTTTCATGATTTTTTTCTGACTATATCTATTGCGAACACAAAAATCAAGTAAAAAGAGATTTCATGTAATTCCCCTATAAATATGTATTCTGAACAAAAAGGGAAGCTTGATTTTTCCCAGAATATGTATCCCTGTGCACAGTAAAAAAATTTCCTGGTGAATTCGTTTGCTTGCTTAAGATATTTGTGCTATAAAACCTGTAGAAAGAGAAAGATACAGATGAGTTTGGTACGATGGCTTAAAGAAAGATTTTACTGCGATCTGGCAATTGATTTGGGGACAGCCAACACTCTCGTATTCTTGAAAGGAAGGGGAATCATTGTTCAAGAACCTTCGATCGTTGTTGTGAATAACAAAACTGGCAAGGTCGAGGCCGTAGGGACACCTGCAAAAGAGATGCTGGGAAAGACCCCCGCGAGTGTTATGGCAATAAAACCCATGAGAGATGGCGTTATCGCTGACTTTGAAGTGGCTGAAAAAATGCTCGATTATTTCATCAAGAAGGCGACAAACAATCGTACGTTTGTTCTTCGTCCGCGTATTGTCATAGGTATTCCGACCGGAGTTACTCAGGTCGAGCGACGGGCTGTAAAAGATATTGCGCTGCGGGCAAAAGCGTCTGAAGTCTATCTTGTTGAACAACCCATGTCTGCCTCTGTTGGAGCCGAGCTGCCCATCTCTGAACCCACGGGAAATATGATCGTGGATATTGGTGGAGGGACGACTGATATTGCCGTCATTTCCCTAAGTGGAATCGTTTTTAACCATTCCATCCGGATTGCCGGAAATGAGATGGATGAGGCGATCATACAGTACATCAAGAAAAAATATAATCTCCTTATTGGAGAGAAGAGTGCAGAGCTTGTGAAAATGCAGGTCGGCTCGGCCTATCCACTCGATGAACCCATGACTATGGAGATAAAAGGACGTGACTTGAGGGAAGGTATCCCCAAAACTATTGTCATCGATGATCAAGAAGTCAGAGAAGCTCTTGAAGATGTGGTGGCTTCAATCGTCAATGCAGTGAGAATTGCGCTGGAAAAGACGCCTCCCGAACTTTCTGCAGATATTATCGACCGTGGAATTGTAGTGACAGGAGGAGGAGCTCTCCTTAAAAATATCGATAAACGCATCAGAGAGGAAACACAATTGCCGGTATTCATCACCGAAGATCCCCTGACCTCGGTCGTTCTTGGGGCAGGGAAGATGCTTGATGATTTGGAATTGTTAAAAAAGATATCTTTGCTCTAACCACAGTCATTGTGTATTTTTTATGCCTTCTTTTCTGAAAAAGAAAAAAAATCTTGTTGTTCTTTTTTGTCTGATATTTTTTCAATTAATCTTAATCTCCCTCCAAGCACCGTTAGGTTCAGAGTCAAGCCTGTTTGAAAAGACTGTATTCTCAGTATTTTCACCCATACAAAATGGAGTCTCGGCCATTATTGGAGGGATTGGAAATCTCTGGAAGGGCTATTTTAGTCTCAGAGGTGTTTACAAGGAGAATCAGAACATTAAGAGGGAACTTTTTTTCCTCCAGCTCGAAAACCGTCTCATCAGAGGATTGCTAGATTGGAGCACTAAAGAGGCAGATCTTAAGGAGACTCTTGAAGACATACGTGAGAATATCGTCTTCTCCCGGGTCATCGAGATCGACTTAACGAACCAATACAAGTCTGTTGTCATTAACAGGGGCCTGTTCGATGGGATTGAAAAGGATATGATTGTGCTGGACAAATTTGGTCAACTCGTCGGGCGTGTTATTGGACCCGTTGCTCTGAAAGAATCCAGGGTTCAGCTGATAACAGACAGCGAAAGCGGAGTTAGCGTTCACAATCAAAAAGATATCCTGGGTGTAATCAATGGTAATGATGAAGGGAGGTGTATACTGAAATACATCGAAGGAACAGAAAGTGATGTG
>JAUWVG010000161.1 GCA_030617525.1 Candidatus Aminicenantota bacterium
CTTGGATAAGGAGCTGCGCTATTTTCATCCCCTTCTCTATAAAAAATGGGGACTGTCCCCAATTTATCATGACAACCTTGACTTCACCCCTGTACCCTGCATCAACAACTCCGGCAAGCCGGTGAATCCCTTTTAAAGAAACCCCGCTTTTGTCCCATATCAATCCAACATATCCCTTCGGAATCTCTACTTGGATCCCTGTTGGAACCGCAAAAACTTCACCCTTGGGCAGCACGTACTCCAGGGACGAAAAAAGATCCATGCCGGCATCCCCCTTATGTCCGTAGAAAGGAAGCTTGGCATCCGGGCTCATTTTTTTTACTTTAAGTTTCATGATTTTATATTCCTTCGATCTTGATTTCTTCGAAATAGGGTTCGGCCCGGTCAGCCAAAGCCTGAAGTTCTTCCTTGCTGTATGGTTTTGTCTTTTCAAGTGATTTATCTAATGTGTTGACAGGCTTAAACTGCTGAATCTGAAAAATCTTTGATCCCTTAAGAAGCTGACCGATTTCTTCAATATCATTTCCATCTATAAAACCAGGAACGGCTGTGGTTCTGAAAATGTAATCCAGATTGGAGTTCAAAACGACGTGAATGCTTCTTTTCACATTATCGGTATTTACAGATACGCCCGCAATCTTTTTATATTTGTCCAGAGGACCCTTTATATCCATGGCGATAGAGTCCAGCAATCCGGCTTTTACCAATTCCTCCAGTTTATCCGGGAAGGCTCCATTCGTATCAATTTTCACCAGGAGATTTCTGTCCTTGATAATCTGAAGAAGAACCTCCAGGTCATCATGGAGCAGAGGTTCACCGCCGGTGACACAGACGGCCTCCAACCAATTTTTCCGGGAATCGAGATAACTGAGAAAATAATCAAAAGGAAAAGTGGGCAAAGATTGAGGTTTTAAGACAAGATCAGCATTATGACAGAACGGGCAGCGGAAATTGCAGCCACCTACAAAAACCGTAGATGAGATATAGCCGGGAAAGTCTTTTGGAGCAAACTTTTCTATCCCCTTGATTTCAACCAATCGTCCAGTTCCTCATGACTATTAACCACGGCCGCTAAAGCCCCATCATCTTGAATGATCAAGGTAGGAATGATAATGCCCCCTGATTCGTCCCGTTTGATGTCTGAAAGAAAATCCCGGATCTTCATTTTGCTTTCTTTTTGGACCAGATTGTACTCCTGCCAATCGAGAGGTATGTCTGTCAAGTAGTTTTTGAGTTTTTCACAGTTTGAGCAGTTGGGATATGTAAAAAGAAGATACTCCATCAACTCGGCCCATGGACTCCTTCTGAATATGTGGTGCGCTCCTTGAACTCCTGTTTTTTCCCGTCATTCCAGGTGGCGACCGGCCTGAGATAACCCACAATCCGGGAATAGACCTCCGTGTTTTCCCCGCATTCAGGACACTTGTGGACTTCTCCACTTATGAAACCATGATTGAGGCACACGCTGAAAGTGGGTGTGATACTGAAGTAGGGCAGTTTTGTTTCCGATATTTTTTTCACAAGCTTCTTACATGTTTTCCCATCGATGGATTCAGGCAGAAACGCATGGAATATTGTGCCTCCCGTATAAAGAGGCTGGAGATCTTTCTGGTGTTCCAGGGCCTCGAAAATATCCCTCGTGGCGTCCACATTGAGCTGCGTGGAATTTGTCATAAATGGGTATTTGTCCGTTCCCGCGGTAATAATTCTGGGGTATTTGGCTTTATCCAGCCTGGCGAGTCTGTAGGATGTAGATTCTGCCGGAGTAGCTTCAAGGTTATACAGGTGACCGGTTTCCTCCTGAAACTCCTGCATGGTTTCACGCATGAAGTTAAGGACCTGGATAGTAAATGCTTTTCCTTCCGGAGAGCCAATTCCTTTTCCGAGAAAATTCAAGCAGGCTTCGTGCGTTCCAACGATACCGATGGTTGAAAAATGATTATCAAAATGACCGAGATAGACTTTGGTGTAGGGCATAAGGCCTTTTTCCAACATATTGTTGACGACTTCTCTTTTTGTTTCGAGCGACTCTTTTGCCAACTTCATGACACTCTTTAACTTGGAAAAAAACTCGGTATCAGAACCGGCTTCATATCCGATCCTGTTAAGGTTGACAGTGACCACTCCGATCGAGCCCGTAGAATCTCCGGGTCCCCACATATTTCCGGGACGCCGCATGAGTTCTCTCTGGTCAAGATTTAACCGGCAGCACATGGCCCTGATGTCTCCAGGATCCATACCTGTTCCAATATAGTTCTGAAAGTAGGGAATTCCATACTTTGCCGTAGCATCAAAAAGGAGATCGGCGTTGGGTGAATCCCAATCAAAATCTTTAGTCAAATTGTAGGTCGGGATAGGAAAGGTGAATACGCGGCCTCGTAGATCCCCTTCGATCATCAGCTCCAGGAAAGCCTTGTTGATCATGTTCATTTCTTCCTGGTAGTCTCCATATGTAGAATCCAGTTCCTTTCCGCCAACAACAACTTTTTTATCCTTCATGTCCGCAGGGACTGTCCAGTCAAACGTGAGGTTGGAGAACGGGGTCTGCCATCCCCATCTAGAGGGAACATTCAGACCAAAAATCAGCTTTTGAATATCCTGCTTGACACTTTCATAATCCAGTTTATCTGTCCTGACAAAAGGAGCCAGAAGTGTATCCACACTGGAAAAAGCCTGAGCTCCGGCAAACTCTCCCTGCATGGTCCCGATGAAGTTGACCATATGCAGGCTGGCTGTTTCCAAATGTTTAGCGGGGAAAGAATGCACCTGATTGGGAACATGCCCAAATCCCTTTTTAAGGAGGTTTTCAAGCGACCATCCCGCACAGTAACCGACAATAGGATAGGATAAATCATGGATGTGGAGATTCCCCTCTACATGAGCATTCTTGATATGACTGGAATACAGTTGATTCAGGGCATAATTCGACATCACTTCTCCTGAGACTCTGGCATTTAATCCAGAAAAACTCAGTGTCCCCTCATTGCTGTTTTCTCTGATCTTCCAGTCGATATCGTTAATATAATCCTTGATAAGACTGACTAAGTTGAGGCCGGTTTTGCGGGCTTCACGAATGTCCTTATGGCGTTCCCGGTAGAGGATATAGGATTTGGCAATCTCATGATAACCCTGTCTCATGAGAACCATTTCTACGATATCTTGAATCTGTTCCACTGATGGGATTGTATATCCGCTGAACTTATCTTCGAGCATGAATGTGGCGATATCCGAGACACTCCGTGCCAGACGTTTGTCATTTACACCATGAGACTCCATGGCTTTTTCGACGGCAATTGTTATTTTCTCCTGCACAAAATCAACAATTGATCCATCCCGTTTTTTGATCCTAGAAATCAGTCCTGGCATAGGTGTGTCTTTTCTTTCTGGCATGGGCATGTCTTTTCTATCAGCCATTGTTAACCTCCCCTTCCCACAGCGGAGCATCCTCCATTTATATTGATTTATCCATCCCAAAGCCTCCTTGACATAAAAACACGAAGAGGCTTAAATTACTATATATTGTGTATCCCTATCCTGAGTACTACTAAATATTGTGGAAACTCCACTAAATTACTCCTATTCCATAAGCTTGTCAAGAGTTTTTAATATTTTTTTTATTTTAATGGATTTTTTTAAAAAATTCCTTAATTTTTTAATCCGGATCATTTTCGAGCTGAGCATTGGGATGTGTTATAATGACAGAATAACTTAAAAAAGAGGTCACCGATGGGAAAAATAGAATTCGAGATCAGCACACGGGTTAAAGAAGAATTCATCGATATGACATCAGAAGTGAGAAAAATCATAGAGGATTCAGGGATTCGGACCGGCATATGCACAGTTTATGTCCCTCATACCACGGCCGGTGTAACGATCAATGAAAATGCCGATCCTTCTGTCCAGTCCGATATCCTTAATACATTAAGAACAATGGTGCCCGATACTCTTCCCTACACTCATATGGAGGGAAACTCCCCTGCTCACGTGAAAGCCAGCCTAATGGGATCCTCTGCCCAGATCATAATCAATGAGGGGGATTTAGTTCTGGGAACATGGCAGGGCATATATTTCTGCGAGTTTGACGGTCCGCGGCACCGAAAAGTCTATATCAGCGCAGTGGACTGAGATATTTTTTAACCGATATCATCCCTGAATCATCACGCCCTTTTTTTGAAGTTCATGTTCAAGGTTGGCATCCGGGCTCAATAGAATAGTCTGCAGGCCTAATTGTTCAGCGGCTGCTGTATTTTCTTCTCTATCATCAATAAAAACACTTTCTTCGGGCCGTGTTCCCGCCTCTTCCAAAGCGGCCTCATATATTTTCGGATGAGGTTTCATGAAACCCACTTCATATGAAACCACATACTTATCGAAGATTAGAACCTCCGGGAATCTCTTTTTGACGAATCCAAAGCGCTCAACATCGGTATTGGAACACAGAACAAGCTTATATCCCGGCTGGAGTGACTTCAATAAGCCCACAATCGGCATGTTGAGAGAAAAAATATCGTTATACATGGAAAAGAAGGAGGTTTTGTCAATTTTAGCCTTAAATATTTGAGTGGCCTGCAAATAAAACTTTTCGGGCGTCACTTTTCCCATATCAAAAGAGCGGCTCAACTCCAAATGATCCAACACTTCATTCATGACTTCATCTTCTGACAAAGCCGAATATTCAGCGATTTTTTTTAAGAATATGTTGTTGTCGAAAAAAATCAATACGTTTCCTAAGTCAGAAATGATGCTTTTAATCATGGAATTGTCCTTCAGGGCATAATATAACAAAAGGGCGAATTGACAAGCAACTTTTTCCTGTGATATAAGCGCCTCATCAAGCCTTTTCAACATAAAGGATTATTTTCATGACAGCAACAATCCAAGAGATAGGGATTTTTCATCCCTCAACAAAATTCTACCGTTTTACTCTTCTCATTTTTGTGGCCGCTCTCAGTTTGGGAAGCTATTTTGCCTATGACATTGTAGCCTCATTGTCCGAAACGCTGGGGGAACAACTCGACATCAGCATGGCCACCGTAGGAGCTTTTTTCTCTTTTTATCATATTGCGGCTATAATTCTCGTTCTATTCGGCGGCATATTTACAGACAAGATCGGAACACGAAAAGCCAGCTTGATATTCTCGATCTTGATATTGATAGGTGTAGTAGTCTTCTGGACAGCCAAAAGCGTCCCGATGTTTTTTGTGGGCCGTTTCATCTTTGGTGCGGGATCAGAACCACTCATTGTCGCCCAGAGTGCCATCCTCGCCAGATGGTTTAAAAACAAGGAACTGGCCCTCTCCTTTGGCATCGCGTTGATGGTGAGTCGATTGGGAAGTTTATTTGCCTTAAACACAGGACAGGTGTTCACCAATTTCTTCGGAACTTTCCGGGCGGCCCTCTTCGCAGCCGTTATTGCCTGTGTCATCTCTCTTATCGCCAACATCATTTACATCTTCATGGACAGAAAAGGAGAAAAAGTCCTAAATCTAAGAAAAGAAAGCATCGAAGAAAAAATTGTTTTTAAGGACATCAAAAAGTTTAAATCCTCATTTTGGTATGTCACTTTTCTCTGTGTGACCTTTTACTCGGCCATTTTTCCTTTCATCGCCCTCGCTCCGGCTTTTTTCAGTGAAAAATGGGGCATCGCTGCGGTCGCCGTATCTTCCGGCGGTTTTTTGGCTCAAGTTTTTAATAGCTTTCTTCACATGTTCAACACCGCTGGAGGAATAACTTCTATCATAATCTTCGCTTCAATGGTCCTGGCCCCTTTTGCCGGAAAACTGGTCGACAAGATCGGCAAGAGAGCTACTCTGATGATTTTTGGATCGCTTATCATGATCCCCAGCCATGCGCTGATGGGTTTGACAAAAATCTGGCCCGTATTCCCCATGATCGCTCTCGGTGCTGCCTTTGTGCTCGTTCCTGCGGCCATGTGGCCGTCCGTCCCTCTAATTGTCCGCAAGGAGCGGGTGGGAACGGCCTTTGGTGTTATGACAGCCATCCAAAGTATCGGCCTTGCGTTATTTCCTTGGCTCAACGGGCTTTTGCATGGCATCACAAAGACTTATACGGCCAGCATGCTGATGTTTGCCAGCCTGGGATTCGTTGGTCTGATTTTTGCCCTTCTGCT
>JAUWVG010000174.1 GCA_030617525.1 Candidatus Aminicenantota bacterium
ACTATTCCTTGAATTTCTCCGGAGGGCGGCGGTGTTTAGTGAACTGTTCATAGGCAAACGCAATCCGGATGATATCAGGTTCTCCAAAAAGCTTTCCGACAATCTGTAATCCCGCAGGCAGGTGGGAGTATGTATAGCCCATTGGAACGGTCAAAGCCGGCAGCCCGGTATGCGGGGGGATCAGCTGGCTGTTGTCACCGGCAGGACTCTTTAAATCCCCAATCTTTCGAGGAGGATTTCCCCAGGTCGGATAGATAATCACATCAACAGCATTGGCCTCCATCGCATCCAAAACAGCTTTACGAAAGGCGATGTTTCGCGGTTCCTGATAGAGGTCACTGCAACTCGGACTGTCCTGAAGGGGAACTTTCAAAGCCCGCTGAATCCTTCTTTCTACGGATGGGGCATACAGTCCTGACTGGAAAATATCCTCTAAAGTTTTGTAGGGTGCACGATCCCCGAGTGATTTTAGATAATTATTGACATCGTGCCGGAACATATCGCACCACAGACCGCTCGTCAGTTCTTTGAATTCAGGGATGATAAAAGGATCAACAATTTCTGCACCAAGGGATTTCATGTCTTGAATGGCTTTTTCAACCAATCCTTTCACCTGGGGATCTGTCGTCGGCGTATCGACAAATGTCCGGAAAACTCCAATACGGGCACCTTTAAGGCCATCCTTGTCTAAAAACTGTGTATAGTTGTCGGGGATTTTCCCTTCGCTGTATTGCGTAATAGGATCGGCTTTGTCAAAACCGGCTATGACCTCAAGAATCCTCACAGCATCTTCAACCGTACGTGCCATAGGGCCTCCGATATCATTCCGAAGATAGAGAGGGATGATCCCGTCCCTGCTGGTCAAACCCATTGTTGAACGGATCCCTACCAAGGCCGCATGAGCAGAGGGCCCACGGATAGAATTACCGGTATCCGTTCCCAATCCTGCAGCACCGAAGCTTGCAGCAACAGCCGCCGCTGTGCCGCCGCTCGAGCCCGCAGGAACACGGTCGAGGTCGTAGGGATTCCGCGTTGTCCCGGCAATCGAACTTTCCGTTTTCATCGGGCTGAATGCCCACTCCGCCATATTTGATTTGGCCAGGACAATGGCCCCGGCCTCCCGGAGAACCCTGACTTGATAGGCATCGTCGGGAGGAATTGAACCCTTAAGAGCCAGTGACCCTCCCGTAGTCTGCAGATCTTTTGTGTCATAATTGTCTTTGACAACAAGAGGGATCCCATGGAGTGGACGAAGTACCCCGGTTTTCCGGAATTCTCTATCGAGTTCTTTGGCCCGTTTCTTCGCATTAGGATTGACAATAACAATAGCATTTAGCTGCGTCGCTTGGTCATAAGTCTCAATCCGTTTTAAGTAGATATCGACAAGTTGCCGGCACGTGACCGCTCCAGTGCGAATCGCACTGTGAATCTCTGAAATGGTGGTTTCAACAACAGGGAAATAGTTTTTTTTCTGCTGAAATGGAATAAGAAGCAGAAAGAACACAGCACACAAGGCAAGAACAGGAAATATCCATAGAATGACGTTTCTACTTTTAGCTTGTTTTGTCACATTTCCGGACATCCTATGATTTATATAGAAAAATAACGGGAATGGCAAATTAACACTTTTTTTTCAATGAATAGGTTCAATCTGCCTGGATTGAGGCAAGTACGCGCTGAACGATCCCGTCCAGTGTTTTTGTACTTCCTACCCAGCGCACTACGATGAGCAGGTCATGCTCTTCATCGATCACAATATAATTTCCGCCAAATCCGGCGGCATAAAAGACGCTCTCCGGAGCACTGGGTATCTGTGTCTGCCCTGTGTTGAGCCACCACATATATCCATAATTCGGATTTGCCGACGACGGGACTCTCAGCATCTTGATCCACTGTTTTGAAATCAACTGTTTGCCCTTCCACAAACCCTGCCTCAGGAAAAGAAGGCCAAACCGCGCATGATCTCTGGTGGAAATGAAAAAGCCTCCACCCCAATGGCCTCCGCCACTGACAGACTGCATCCTGACTCCATCAATAAGAACCCAAGAATTTCTGTATCCGTGCCAGCGCCATGTGGACGAGGCTCCGATAGGGTCCATAATACGTTCTTTGAGCACCATGGGAAGGGGCTTCCGCCAGACCTGGAGAAGCGAGAAAGCGAGGAGATTGACCCTCACGTCGTTGTATTTATAACTCGTCCCCGGTTCTTTGAGCGGGCGGTTCCTGAGATTTTCCCAGGTGACACCCCTCGGAGGCCGGTCTGACCAATCCGGTTTATCCCAAAGGGTTCCCGACCAATCGGATGTCTGGTTCAGCAGATGATGCCATTCGATTTTTGCGTTGTGCTCGGAATCAAATTTCCCATCCACAACATAATCCTCAACACGGTCATGGACGTCATAAATCAGCCCATCATCCAGGGCCAGACCACAGACTGAAGAGAGGTAACTTTTGCTCGCACTGAATGTCATATCCACCCGCTTTGTGTCGCCCCATTCAGCGACAATATATCCATTCTTGATGACCATTCCACTGGTCTCACCTCGATCCTTTGTCGGACCGAGAATTTCACCAAAAGGCTCCCGTTCAAACGCCTGTGTGATGGAAATCTTGAGATCTATAGGACCGGTCCACTCATTGGATACGGCAAAACTGACCGCCTCTTTAAGAAGACGGCTGTCCATCCCCATTTCTTCCGGCTGACGTTTTTCCCAATCCCCTCTCCGAGGAAAATAAGATTCCTTTTCCGAGGACTGGGTTTCTGCAGCCCAACTGGGAGGGAAAAGACAAATAGAGAGAATAAAAGCCAAAACAAATAGGACACTTAAAGAATGCCACCGTCTCTGGCTCAAAACACTTTTCTGAAAAGAGAGGAATATTTTCAGCATGACTTCACCTCTACAAACCAGATGATTTTTTCTGCTATATATCACATGCAGGAAGGCCGGTCAATCACACCACATGTTCCGATATGAGAAGAGTTTTCGGATCTAACTTCAAATCGAGGTTCGTGGGAGAGGAGATTTCATGGTCTTTAACAAGATGTAACCTAACATAGTCCTTATCAAAGCGGAGAGTGATCAGAACATCCAGTTTGCCAAGACAGCCTTCAAGAAGATGGGGAACTCCTGAATTATTAAAGACAGGTTCTTCACCTTTAAGGGAGGCACTGAACCACACCTCGAGCCCAAGTTTTTCTGCGAAGTTCTTGAATATATCCAGGTCATCACTGCAGGACTGGGTGAAATCAAATCCGTCTATAATGATAGCATCGGCGGCAAATTTCCCATGTTCGATCATGGCTGCAAGACTTTTTAGCACTTGTTCTGTATTGGTTCCCACCTGATTAAAATTCATAATGACACGGTTTTTAATGATGTTATCATGAACATCTATGGCCGATTCCAACTGACGTTTCTTTGCGATTTGTTTAAAGATGTCTTCATACCAGTTGATGATGTAATCCACCCGGCTGGAGTAGGAGACATGAATCACGGGCTTATCCTGGAACAGTTTGTCCGTCGCAATATGGACCAGACACGCCGTTTTTCCAATGCCCTTTTGGGAAGCAAAGATTCCAATGTTACCTTTTCCCAAGCCTCCTTGGATCGATTTTTCGAGTATCCTCAGAGGACTTCTTTTTATCAATTCGGATTTGACCATGGCATTATCTCCTCTTTCAATTAGCCTGAATAATTCATAAAAAATATCTATATTTCACGTAATACATATAATATTAAGGGTTTACATGAACTTTTTTGGTAAGCACACAAATAACTTTGTTCTTTTATGTAATATTCTATCATAATCGATATTTTTTCCCCCAAGGGGGCGAGACGATTTCACCGTATCTGGGTTGTTGCTGCAGGTTCGCGGTGAAATACCACAGCTTCACCTACAGCGCCTACCATCTACGGCAAACTCGACTCGTGAATAATTCAGGATAAATCCTTTTCTCTGTATAAAGTTTTTAATTCATCGGAAATATTGGCAGGGACTTTCCCAAATTTGAGAAACTCCATTGTAAATTCAGCTTTTCCCTGTGTCAACGAGCGGAGGATTGTAGAATAACCGAACATCTCACTCAGAGGCACCTTCGCATCCACCCGAGCAAACACGCCATCTTCGACCGAACTGATTATTATTCCCCGTCTCTGATTGATCGTGGCAAAAACATTTCCCGCAAATTCTGAGGGGCCTTCCACAGAGACCTTCATAATCGGCTCAAGGATCTGGGGTTTAGCTTTTGCATAGGCCTGTTTAAAGGCCGCTCGGGCAGCGGCCTGAAACGCAAGATCGGAAGAATCTACGGGATGGGATTTCCCATCAAGGAGAACAACCTTAATCCCAACGACAGGGAAACCGATGAGCGCACCTTTTTTTAGTGCGAATTGAAACCCTTTATCGCATGACGGTATAAATTCCTTAGGAATATTCCCACCTTTAATCTCATTTATAAATTCATAGAGCCCTTCTGCTAAAGGTTCAATGTATCCTTTAACCCGGCCGAACTGTCCCGCTCCGCCGGTTTGTTTCTTGTGTGTGTAATCAAAATCCACACGCTGGCTTATGGCCTCTCGATAGGCAACCTCCGGTTTTCCTGTATCGATATTCACACTGTACTCTCTTCTCATACGTTCCACATACACATCAAGATGAAGTTCTCCCATCCCCTGAATTATGGTTTGGTTGGATTCCGGATCGACATACGTTCGAAATGTGGGATCTTCTTTGGTAAACCGGTTCAGTGCGCGAGCCAACTTATCAGCGGCTTTCCCGTCAACCGAATTGACAGCAAGAGAAATAACGGGATCCGGAACATAGATGGAAGTCATGGACAGCTTCAGACCCGGCTTGACAAAAGTATCACCGGAAGCGCAGTCAATTCCGAACAGGGCCACAATATCTCCACAACCGGCTTCATGGATATCTTGCATGCTGTGGGCATGCATCCGGATGAGCCGACCTACACGGAAATTTTTGCTGGACCGGGGATTGTACAGCTCATCACCTTTCTTGACCGAACCCTGATAAATCCGGATATAGGTCAACTGTCCGTACGGTCCATCCTCAAGTTTAAAGGCAAGGGCAACGGTCTCTGCGTCGGGATCGGATTCCAATTTGATTTCTTTGTCTTCATGCTCAAGATCAGTAGCAAAATTATCCACCTCCCCCGGATTGGGGAGATAGTGGACTATCGCATCCAGAAGGGTTTGGATGCCTTTATTTTTGTATGCAGAACCCATAAAAACCGGGGTCATTTTTCTAGAGATTGTCCCTTGTCTCACAGCATCCAGAATTTGATTCTCGGTGGCTCGCTCCTCCAGGACAGCTTCCATGAGCTCATCGGAAAACATGGACACGGCATCCAGCATGTCTTCCCGCTTTGTTTCGGCTTCAGACTGTAATTCCGCAGGGATATTTGTTGTTCTGATAATTTCTCCGTCTTCTCCATCGAAATAAATAGCCTTCATGGACACAAGATCGACAACTCCTTCAAATTTATTCTCTAGTCCGATCGGGATTTGCAAAAATACGGCATTGTGTCCGAGTTTCTCATCCAGCTGATCTCTGACTCTGTAGGGATTACTCCCGACCCTATCACACTTGTTGATAAAAGCAATGGTCGGGACTTTGTGCCGCTTCAGCTGCCTGTCGACGGTGATGGATTGGGACTGGACACCGCTCACCGAACAGAGAACAAGAATGCCGCCGTCCAGCACGCGCAGAGATCTCTCCACTTCAATAGTAAAATCGACGTGGCCAGGCGTGTCGATGATGTTTATGGAATGGTCAAGCCATTCAACTCGAGTAGCCGCTGAGGTGATTGTGATCCCGCGCTCCTTCTCCAATTCCATAGAATCCATCGTCGCTCCCACGCCATCTTTGCCGCGCACTTCGTGCATCTTGTGAATCTTTTTCGTATAAAAAAGAATCCGCTCTGT
>JAUWVG010000102.1 GCA_030617525.1 Candidatus Aminicenantota bacterium
GTACACGACAGGCGAGATCAAAATTGAGGGCAATAAGGTTCTCTCAACGGAAGGACTACTGACACTAATTAAGCTTAAGGAAGGAAAACCTTATACTACAAAAGTCAGAGAAGATGCTGTAGAGAAAATTAGAGAAGTATATATGGATGGAGGTTACCTTTTCTCCCAGCCTATGCCGCTGGAAAGCCTCGATCCGAAGAGAAAGATTGTCAACTTGACTTTCAATATCTACGAAGGCGATGTCGCCTATCTCAGAAAGATAGAGTTCACGGGCAACACTTACACCAAAGACAAAGTCATTCGGCGTGAAATGCTTATCAGGGAAGGAGACCGTTTCCGTTTTGGTGCGTTCAAAAACAGTATACTCCGCATGAAACAGCTTGGACTTGTTGAAATGGAAGGAGAGCCTGATGTTCTACCAGATCCTCAGGATCCTACCCAGATTGATGTGAATATGAGGCTGACGGAGCTGCAGAGAAATAATATCCAATTTTCGGCGGGTTACAGTGGGTATGAGGGTACGTTTGTAGCCATAAACTATTCGACCGTAAATTTTTTAGGGGCTGGAGAAAAACTGGATCTGACGTTCCAGCATGGGAAGAGAGTTAAAAACTATTCGTTTGGTTTTTCAGAGCCCTATCTCTTTGATCTTCCCATCACAGTCGGATTTAACATTTTCAGCAGGGATATCATTTATCCCTATCTCTATGACAGGAAAGGAAAGGGGATTGATTTCAATTTGGGTGCCAGGATCAAGGGATTTTTGAGAGGAAACATTTCTTACGGTTTTGAAGATGTTGACATCACAGCCTATGGAGCCGATGAAGAGGACGGGGGAGAAGAGCCGGACTTCGATCCTGTCTGGGGTATGATGTTTGGGATGGGAAACTACAAAATTAGCAGTATATCACCCACCATCTACCGCAACACTATCGACAGCCCTCTGACTCCTTCCCGGGGAACAATGTTTTTGGCCTCCGCCAAATTTGCCGGCGGCATTCTTGGGGGCGAAATCCATATGATCAAGCCACGGTTTGAATTGTCATATTATCAACCGATAATCAAAAATACCCGGTTAGGCTTTCATGTTGAATATTCCTTTGTTAAACCCACCAGAGATGAAGAGGTTCCGTTCTGGGAAAGATTTTATCTCGGTGGTGAGCGTTCTATCCGGGGATACGACATCTATACTATTGGACCACGAAGCGAACAAGGTTCAAATATTGGTGGGTCGAAATCGTTCGTTTTAAACACAGAATACATCATTCCTGTGGGTGGTCCTATTTTCACAATTTTGTTCTTTGATGCAGGGAATGCATACGCTTTGGATGAAAAAATTGCACTTAACAACATGTTCTTTTCGACAGGTCTGGAACTTCGAATTTTTATTCCTGCATTGCGAGTTCCATTCAGACTCATTTTCGCTTATAATAATCGACTCATCTATGATGGTGATAAAAACTTTAATTTTCGGTTCGCCATCGGAACCACATTTTAATTGGCGAATTGAATTTTGACAACTCAGAAAGAGGAGGAAAACAGATGATAAGAAGCACAAGAAAAGGAATTGTTCTTTTACTTTTCGTTGCCGTGTTGGTTTCTGTTGGGTTTGCACAACAAACGATTCAGATTGCAGTCGTCAATTCCCAGCAAGTCCTGGAGAAATCTGCTGAAGGGAAAAAAGTGATGGCTCAGCTCCAGAGTAAAGATTCTAAGGCTCAAGCTGATATCGCAAAGCTGGATGAGGATATTCGTTTGCTGGAGACAAGGCTCAATACACAACGATTGACCTTGACTCAGGAATCGATGATTCAAATGCAGGCTGATTTAGAAAGGAAGAGAACGGAAAGAACCCGGTTTGCTGAGGACATGAGCAGAGAAATACAAGAGTTGCAGCAAAGGCTCTTTGTTAGGATTCAATCCGAGCTTCTTACAATTATAGAGGCGGTTGGGAAGGAAAGGAATCTTGATCTCATATTCGATCTTTCACAAAGTGGTGCCATTTATTTCAATCCGACGCTCAATCTTACAGCGGAGATCATTCAGAAATACGATGCCTCAAAAGCCTCTAAATAAATCCGGATTTCTCAATATAGAAAAAATCCTTAAAACTCTGCCTCACAGGTATCCCTTTCTTCTTGTGGATAGAGTGCTGGAAATGGAAAAAGGGAAATCGTTGGTGGCTATTAAAAATGTCACATATAACGAGGAGTTTTTTCAAGGTCATTTTCCTGATTTAAGAGTCATGCCCGGCGTTCTCATCCTTGAAGCTCTTGCCCAAGCTGGAGGCCTTCTGATCTACAATTCTATCCCTGATCCGGAAAAAAAAATATTTTTTTTGAGCAAGGTTGATAAGGCAAAATTCAGAAGACCTGTCGTTCCAGGGGATCAACTGCGGTTCGAAATAGAAATGCTCAGGCTTAAGAATCGATACTGTCATTACAAAGGTGAAGCATTCGTAGAAGGAGAACTTGTTGCTGAATGCGAAGTTGTTGCCTCCCTGACGGATATCGAGAAATTGAATGAGTAAGAATGGGATTCACATACATCCCTCTGCCATCGTCCATCCTCAGGCAAGGATCGGAAACGGTGTCCAGATAGGCCCCTTTTCTTTTATAGGGGAGAAAGTTTCGATTGCAAAAAACACCAGGATTGGTGCCCATGTCTATATTGAAGGGCAAACTCAAATTGGAGAGGACAACCAAATTTATCCTTTCTGCTCCTTTGGGACCTATCCCCAGGATTTGTCTTACAAAGGAGAAGAGACATCTGTCAGAATCGGTGACAGGAACATTTTTCGTGAATATGTTTCGATCCATCGTGGGACTGTAAACGGTAAAAAGAAGACTGAAGTCGGGTGCGACAATTACTTCATGGCCTACTCACACATTGCGCATGATTGCCGGATAGGTAATGAAACGATTTTCGTCAATGGTTCAGCTCTCGGCGGACATGTCTTGGTAGATGACCATGCCCAAATCGGGGCGCTTTCCGGGGTTCATCAATTCTGCCACATAGGGATTCATGCATTTGTTGGAGGAGGATCCATAATCACACAAGATGTCCTTCCGTTTTGCAGAGTGGCCGGTGCGCGGCCGACCCTGTATTGCGGTCTGAATGCAGTGGGTCTGCGCCGAAAGGGATATTCCCGCAAAAGGATTTCTGTGCTCAAGGATATGTTTAAGCTGATATTTAGCTCCAATTTAAACACAAATCAGGCTTTGGATAGAATTAAAAAGGAGTTTCCTCAGGGGGAGGACCGGGATATAATTTTCAATTTTATCCATTTATCAAAAAGAGGAATCGTAAAAAAGACGGAAGAACAATGGGGAAAAGACTTGGAATAATCGCTGGTTCCGGCGAAGTCCCATTTTTCATCTTCAAAGAAGTTGAAAAATTAGGGTACTTCAGTCTGGTTGCCGGAATTGACGGTGATGCCGAGGTTTCTCTTGCCGATTCAATTGAGCAATTCCAATGGTTTAAGATCAGTCAGATTGAGGATATTATCAACTATTTTAAGCAGGAAGACATCCATGAAGTTCTTTTTGCTGGAAAGATCGACCATCGGAGAATCTATAAGGAGCAAGGTTTTAATGCCGTTCTTTTCGATATTCTCTCACAAAGTGAGGATAAGAGTCCCACCTCTCTGATTTGCCTGGCAATAGAGTATCTTTCAAAAAAAGGAATAACGGTTTTAGATCCCACCAACTTCCTGTCTTCCTTATTTATCGACGAAGGGATTTTGTCAAAGGTAAAACCGTCACCTCAAATTGAGAAAGATATAAATTTTGGCTGGGAGAAAGCTAGAGTTCTGGCTGACTTGGATATCGGCCAGACTCTTGTTTTAAAAGATAAAGCCGTAGTTGCTGTTGAAGGCATGGAGGGAACGGATGCCGCCATCAAACGAGGAGGAGAGCTAGCCGGGCCGGGAACAGTGGTGATCAAGCTCAGCCGGTCAAGGCAGGATCCCCGTATCGATCTGCCGGCTGTTGGTGTCTCGACAGTCAGGGAAATTGTTAATGCTGAGTGCGCGGCACTATGTGTGGAGGCACACAATGTCGCTTTTTTTCAAAAAGAAGAGTCCATATCTCTTGCTGATGCCAACGGAATTGCTATCGTTGTGCGAAAAGGGGAGTGACGGATTTGATACAAGAATGGAGAAAGCACAATGGATAAAATTCGTGTTGGTATTATCGGAGTTGGGTACTTGGGAACACAGCATGCCCGTATCCTTTCTTATTTGGAAGAGGCTGAATTAAAGGGGGTGGCCGATATCGATTTTAAACGAGCCATGCAGATCGGAAACCGCCACAATGTGAAGTATTTTGAGGATTTTGAGGATATGCTGGACGAAATCGATACCGGGATAGTTTCTACTCCGACTTCAGAACATTTTGCCATCTCTTTGAAGCTGCTGGAAGAGGGGAAATCAGTACTGGTTGAAAAGCCCATAACGGATACGGTCGAAGAAGCTGAACAGCTTGTAGCTGAAGCAAAGAAAAACGGGCTCATTCTTCAAGTCGGACATTTGGAACGATTTAATCCGGCCGTCGAAGCCATTGAGAAGGAAATTTCTGCGCCGAAATTTATAGAAGTCCAAAGACTGGGCTCATTTTCGGCGCGGTCTTTGGATATTGATGTTGTCTTAGACCTAATGATCCATGACCTGGATATTATTACGGCATTGGTCAAAGATGAAGTCAAGATGATCCGATCTTCCGGAATCCATGTTCTCTCGGACAAGATTGATATCGCCAATGCCAGGCTGGAATTTAATTCCGGGTGCGTGGCCAACCTCACAGCCAGCCGGGTTCATCAAGGAAAGGTGAGAAAGCTGCGAATTTTTGAACACAGTTCTTACTACTCCATCGATTATATAGATCAGGAAGTCAAAATATTTCCATTGGATGGTCCTCAAACGGATATCAAGTCCTTAAAAATAAAAAAGGAAGAGCCTTTAAAAAAGGAACTTCAAAATTTTTTCAGATGCGTTCATGACGGTAAGATCAGAAAAGTGACTGGTGAAGAAGGCATGAGGGCCTTGAAGTTGGCCTGTAATGTTTTGGAAGAAGCGAAGATTTAGGGTCCGCTCCTATTTTAGAATCAACTCTAAAAGAGTTGACAGGATTCTAGGGGTCGAGGGGTCAGGGGGTCGAGTGAAATGATTATGAATTATAAGAATTGAAAGTTTGGAAGAGAATTGTTAAAACACTTACTAAATCTTTAAAAAAACCCTTGAACACTTGAATCCTTGAACCCTTGAATCCTTGAATCCTTATTTTAATATTTTAATGGATCGACCCGAATCAGGTCGTTGATTCAACTGAATTTCATTCATGATGGCAAATTTTTGCCATAAATCTTTATTCATCCCGGCCCTTTGAAATATGGATTGGAGTGTCTGTTTCCCGTTTGCCTTGATAACTGTAATCCTTGCAGGTTGTCTGTTGAGATAGGTCCTGTCTGTTAATTCCCGGAAAGAACCAACAACCGTTCCGAACGTATAGTCATAACTGCTGAATTTTGAGACCGTGCTCAAAGAAGCAAATGAATAGACATACTCTCCTTTTTTTATGCAGGACAAAATGACTCTTAAATTTTCTCCTTCCTGCTGAGGGACATCGAGGGATTGGAGGTAGGAGGCCATGCCGTTAATAGTCTGGCTTCTTTCATTCTGTAAAATGTGACCTTCAAATGAAGATGCTTTTTTCTTGGCATAATCCCTGATCCCTTCATTGCTCTGTTCAGCAAGCAGAACGACGGCTGCGTTTCCGTCATTTGAGACCAGGGTGACATTTGCTGTGGTATTTTGGACTGTCCACCCTTGGGGAATTGAAAAATAGAATCGCATTTGAGGGTGGTAGAATGTGCTCCCTTCGACAAAACCAAGCCTGGGATCGCTTCCGTAGATCATGTTGTTAATTTGGCTGAAATAGGGAGCTTGGCCGTATTGAAGACGGCTGTCACTTTCAAGGAGAATGGCTTTTGTGTTTTCTATGCGTTCGCTGGTCAGAGGATGGGTGGAAAGAAATCCCGGTAAACTGTGTCCGCTGGAAAGATCACCTAGGGACTGCAGAGATGAGAAAAAATTGATCATTTGGGCTGGGTTGTATCCGCTATTTCGGGAATATTCCACACCGAGTCGATCAGCCTCTCTTTCGTCATTCCGGCTGAACTTGAGGAACAGGAGCTGGATTCCGATACCGGCCAAACCAGAAAATTTTGCAAATTCCTCACTCAATGCACTTCCTACAGCCAACCCAAGCTGAACAAGGATCAGTTGGCTCATTTTACTGACGCTGTGACGGGCGTTAACATGGCCTAATTCATGACCGAGAAGGACGGCCAACTCAGCTTCTGAGTTCATCATGGCCAGAATTCCCCGCGTGACATAAATATACCCGCCCGGCGCAGCGAAGGCATTGATCACCGGGGTGTCGAGAACCGCAAAATGGTATTTGAGATGGGGGCGATGAGTGAATGGTACAAGCTTGGCCCCTACGCGTTCGATATACGCGGTCAAAACAGGATCAGAATAGACTCCGTATTGAGCGCGGACTTGTTTATCTGTGTTTTCACCGAGTGCGATTTCTCCCTGTTCTGAAATCAGACTGATTTCTTTCCGTCCTGTCACTGGATTAATAGAACATGAAATGGTAAAAGCAAATAATAAACAAAAAACTGCTGTGAATAATCTTTTCATTTTAAGATCACCTTTTCCTATTTCAAATTGAACCATGTGTCCTCCAATCCTGTGTTGAATTCCACTTTGGTGATGGTCATTTTCATGAACTCACGGCCATCCTGGTAGGTGATGAGCGTGTGGGCGACGAGAAGGCCTTCGATGTTTTTATAATCAGTAAAAACTGTCTCAACATCGACTTCTTTACCGACCTCATTTTTTGAGGTGGTTTTTGTTTTATACATAAGGTAAGTCTCAGGATCTATGAGGAAAATGGCTTTAAAACCATCAGAAAAATTCTGTGAAAGAACGAAATATTCCTTACCTTCCAAAAGTTCTTTTCCTGTTAAAATGTAGGTGATTCCGAATTTCCCGGGATCCAGAAGAGCACCGTTTCCCAGAGCACTCCGCCCAAAATCCTCGGACATGACTGGCGGCATTTCTTCTGTTAATCCTGTCATGGGATTTGTCATCCAGGCTGTTTCTCCATCAAATGATTGAATGACCACAGCGCCTTGAACTGTGGCATCCATTCGCAGCTTGTTGGGTTCCTTCTGGTATGTTTTGAGGGAACCTCCTAAACCCATTTGTACCATCTCCATATATCCGGTCAATACGGTGTCTTGAATCTTTTCCAGGGCAATACGCCCCCCTTGAGCATCGATCATCTTTTCGAGAATATCTTCAGCTGATTGAGAAAATGACAGGGAAGGCTGGAGTGTGAG
>JAUWVG010000324.1 GCA_030617525.1 Candidatus Aminicenantota bacterium
AAGGCTAAATCCTCGGATGTCGCTTTTTCCATCCTCTTCAGATTTCTTCTTATGTGATTTTTCCATTATCTTCCCAGAACTCTAAAAAAATTACGGAAATGGAAATACTTGCCAAGGAAAATCATTCTTTTTTATTTCTCCGCTTTTTTTTATATAATAGACAAAGATAGGAAAAAGGAATGAAGTTATTAAAGATTGGGATTTCAGGCATCAGGGGAATTGTTGGAGAGACGATTACGCCCGATCTTGTAATAAATTTTTCCTGTGCATTCGGAACCTTCCTGCACGGCGGTAAAATCCTTTTGGGAAGAGACAGCCGTATCTCAGGTCCTATGCTGCACTCGGCAGCCCTGTCTGCACTCCTATCTACAGGGTGTGATGTGATTGATTGTGGCATATGTCCGACTCCCATCCTTCAGTATATGGTCAAAAAGTATCGAGCTAAAGGAGCGATTTCCATTTCGGCCGGGCACAACGATTCTCAATGGAATGCCTTGACATTCATCAACAGTGAAGGGACATATCTCAACGAATTCCAAGGGGAAGAAGTTTTAGATCTCTATCATCTTGGCAAATTTAATAAAGCCTCCACTGAAAGACTGGGAAATCTGACAGCAAGTCAAAACCACTATTTGACTTACTTTAGCGGCTTGCGACGGTTTCTGAATACGAAAATAATCGGAAAAGCCAAATTTAAAATCGTGATCGACGCCTGCAATGGAGGTGGGGCTGGAATTATAGACCACTTCTGCGAACAATTAGATTGCGAACTCATCCCGTTGAATAACATTCCTGATGGAAATTTTCCTCACGATCCGGAACCCAGACCAAAAAACGCTTCTGAAGTGGCGTCCATTGTGAAAATTTTAAAGGCGGATATTGGATTCCTTCTCAACAGTGATGTCAGTCGAGTCTCCATCGTCACTGAAACAGGCGAAACATTATCCGAAGAATACACTCTACCTCTGGTAGCCGATTATTATTTAGATAAAAATCCGGGGACAGTGATCACGACACAATCGACATCAAAGATGATTGAAGATGTAGGCAGCCAATATGGATGCCCTGTTTTAAGAACACAAGTTGGCCAATCCCACTCTATCCAATCTCTAATCTATGAAGGGGCTGTCCTTGCAGGAGAAGGAAGTGGAAGTGTGGCCATTCGTAAATTTCAGCCCGCTTTCGATGGATTTCTTTCTATGGGACTGATCCTCGAATCTCTGGCAGCCCAAAATCTAACTATCTCTGAAAAATCACGTGCTCTTCCCAAATACCACATTGTCAAACAAAAGCTGTACTGTCCTCCTTTTAAAGCCCATTCTATCGTCGGACGTGTAAAGAAGCTCTTTGCTCATTCACAAATTGATCAAACAGACGGAATCCGTGTTGAGACAAAAGACGGATGGATACATGTCCGTACTTCTGCCACCGAACCCATGATCAGGATCATTTCAGAAAGCCTTTCAAAAAAAAAGGCAGAGGAAAGGATGGACAAAGTATTCCAATTCGTTTCTCAATATGTATAAGATGAAAAAAGGACTCTCATTAAAAATCGGCATTTCCGGTGTCCGAGGAATCGTCGGTGACAGCTTGACACCACAGCTTGCCTCCTGCTTCGCTCAAGCTTTCGGAACATATGTCGGCAGCGGAAAAGTTATTGTCGGACAAGATGCACGGACTTCCGGCACAATGATAAAAAATGCCGTTTTTTCCGGGCTGTTGTCTGTCGGCTGCCAGCCGGTCGATATTGGTATCTGTCCTATCCCTTCAACAATGATCTTAGCCAAAGAAAACCCTTATATAGGAGCTGTGGTTGTGACAGCCAGTCACAATCCTCCCGAGTGGAATGGACTGAAATTTATCAGCGGCAAAGGTCTGTTTTTAAATCATTCCCAGGTCCAGGAATTTTTGGATATCTATCACCAGGGAGAATTTTCTTGGGTGAGTACCGATAGATACAAAATGCCCATCACAGAAGCCAATCCCACCAAATCACATCTTCAAAAACTGCTGGATTATCTTGATATCGATTCCATCAAGAAAAATAATTATTCAATTGTCGCTGACTGCAGTCAAGGAGCTGGTTTAAGACTCCTGCCAAATTTCTTAGAGCGCCTCGGATGCCAGGTGATTTTACTCGATCATCAAAAGAAAGCTCAAAAACTCCCACAAAGCTGGTCCAATGCTCAAAACATATTTTCACTTTGTCGAGAAGTTTTAAAAAATAATGCGGACATCGGATTTGCACAAGATGCAGATGCCGACAGATTAGCCATCATAAACGAAAAAGGAATTCCTCTTGGAGAAGAACTCACTTTGGCTTTGGCCGTTGATTATATTTTGAGCAAAAAATCCGGACCTGTTGTGATCAATCTTTCGACATCCCGCGCAGTTGAAGATATCGCTCTCAAATACAGGGCCCCTCTTTTCCGCACAAAAATTGGTGAAATTAATGTTGTTGAAGAACTTTTGCATAAGAAGGCCGTGATTGGAGGAGAAGGCAATGGAGGTGTGATCTTTCCAAGTATTCACCCCTGCAGAGACAGCTTTACGGCTATCGGTCTTACGCTTGAAGCCATGAGCAAATCGGGAAAGTCCATTTCCCAACTCCAGGAGAGTATTCCAAAATATTCTATGGTCAAAGATCAAATCGAGGGTTCTTACGAACAAGCCTATCGGATCCTCAGGCTCTTGAAAAAGAAATTTCAACAAAAAGAAGACCTTTCTACTATCGATGGCCTAAAGTTTGATTTTAAAGATTCCTGGCTGCACATTAGACCCTCCAACACCGAACCCATCATCAGGATCTTCGCTGAAGCAAAGAGCCGACAAAAAGCCCAAAGCCTAATCGACCGCATCAAACAAGACATAAAGGATTTAGCAGATGGAAATCATCATTAAAAATGACTACGATGAAATCTGTTCAGAGGCCTCTCAAATTATCTTTCAGGAATGGCAGAAAAAGAATAACATTGTATTAGGGCTGGCCACGGGACGAACTCCACTTGGGGTGTATGCAAAACTGATCGATTCGTTTAAAAAAGGAGAGCTAGACTTCTCCGAGACACGAGCATTTAGCCTTGACGAATACATTGGGTTAAAAAAAGATCACCCCCAAAGTTTTGCCTACTTTATGAACAAAAATCTTTACCACCAGATAAATATAAAAAAGGAAAACATCCATGGACTCCAGGGCTTGCCGGAAGATATCGACGAACACTGCCGGCAGTATGAGACCTTGATTAAAAGTGTTGGCGGCATAGATGTTCAGATACTGGGAATTGGTTCAAACGGCCACATCGGATTTAACGAACCCAGTTCTTCGCTTGCCTCGAGAACTCGGGCAAAAACATTGACAGAAGAAACCATAGAATCCAACCGACAATTTTTTAAAGGTGAAGAAGGGATCCCCTGTTACTGTTTGACGATGGGGATAGGAACCATTTTGGAAGCAAAAACAATCCTCCTCCTGGCATTTGGGGAAAATAAAGCAGAAGCTGTTGTTAACAGTGTAGAAGGTCCGGTCACAGCTACTGTTCCCGCTTCAGCTCTCCAGCTTCATCCCGATGTCAAGATCATCCTCGATGAGGACGCTGCTTCTCTACTCACCAGGAAAGACTATTATCGCTGGGTGTACAGCAACAAAAAAGGAGTTGAAAGATACGCAAAAAAGTTATGATCTAGTATATCATTCGTCTGCGTGATCCTAGCGAATCACTCAAACTCTGTTTGAGAATAGACTTCTTGGCCATTTAAAACAGTTTTTTTGATGTTGAATTCACCGTCAAACATAACAAGATTCGCCTGATGTCCTTCTTTTAAACATCCTATTCTATCTTCCAGCCCGAGAATACGCGCCGGATTTGCTGTCACCATTTTGACGACTTCTGGCACACTCAATTCGCACCACTCGAAAACATTTTTCATCGCTCGGTTGATGGTTAAAACACTCCCGGCTAGAGTGTTCGATTCCAATAACACCGCTTTATCTCCTTCCACAAAAACCTGAGAATTTCCAATTTCATACACGCCGTCTCCCATTCCGGATGCCTTGACAGAATCGGTCACCAGG
>JAUWVG010000330.1 GCA_030617525.1 Candidatus Aminicenantota bacterium
AAAAAACTTAAAGACGATGAGAAAGAATATTACGATAAGGATAGGCTTTTTAATCCTTACGCGGACACCCGGATTCTCAATGGAGATCTAGCCACTGAAGTCAAAAAGGTGATTGTCGGGATTGACATGGAAATCGGTGAAATCATGCTGACATATCTTCTGAACAAAGAGGACACTCAGAATATCGACTTGATTATTGCCCACCATCCTGAAGGTTATGCTCTCGCACAGCTTTATGATGTGATGAAACTGCAGTCCGACCTGTGGGCGCAGTACGGTGTCAACATCAGCGTCGCCGAGCAGCTCATAGAAAAAAGAATAGGGGAAATCGAACGGAGGCTTTTACCTGTCAATCACACGCGTGCGGTCGACGCAGCCAGAATTCTGGGAATCCCCATGATGTGCATTCATACACCTTCAGACAATTGTGTCACCAACTACCTTACAAAAACCTTTGAAAAGGAAAAACCCTACAAGCTAAAAGATGTGATGACTCTTTTCAAAAATATCCCGGAGTATAAAAGAGCGGCCAAAGCTCAAGTCCCGCCAAAAATAGTGAGCGGCTCTGAAAACAGCAAGTGCGGAAAAATATTTGTGGACATGACGGGAGGGACTGAAGGATCGAAAGACATCTTCGAAAAATATGCTACGAGTGGTGTCAGCACTCTAGTCGGC
Organism: Candidatus Aminicenantota bacterium; assembly: GCA_030617525.1. Taxonomy (GTDB): domain Bacteria; phylum Acidobacteriota; class Aminicenantia; order Aminicenantales; family Aminicenantaceae; genus JAUWVG01. The sequence goes on from JAUWVG010000330.1 coordinate 676, forward strand.
ATGCATCTGAGTGAAGAGCATTTGAATAATGCCAAAAAAGCTAAGCTGAATGTCATCATCGCAGGCCATATTTCCAGTGATACTTTAGGATTGAACCTGCTGTTTGACGAGATTGAAAAAAAAGAACAACTCGAATTTATTTGCATTTCGGGATTCGAACGCATCAAGAGATAACATAGGTCTCGGAGGCTTTTGGAGGAGGGGCTTTCCAGATAAAGATCAATCCAACCACAAAGAGCAAGATACCGGCTGAAAGGAACATATGGCGGTACCCGCTTAAATCTGAAATCCAGCCAAAAAATGCTGATCCAAATCCCATCCCCACATCAAAAAACGTCTGGTAAAGACCGATGGCCAGCCCTTTGTGCTGTCGTCCAATAATTTCGATAGTGTATGTACTCAATGCCGGGAAGATTAGGCCCTGACCCAATCCTCCAATAAATCCCGTGAGGACAAATAACCAGAATGACTGAACCTGAGAAATCACAATCAGATTCAAGCTGATTAAGCAGACAGAAGGAAGCAGAATCCGTTTCCGTCCGTATCTATCTGAAAGGCCTCCCATCAAAAGACGAGTTAAAATGGCTGCCGCAGAAAAGGCCACAAAAAACGGACCGATCCGATCAAAGGAAATTGATTTTCCAAACAAAGCAATAAAATACACGACTGATCCCCGTACAGCACCATGTGCAATCGGTAGAGAGGCAACCAGAATAAGTGCAAAAACAGAAATATTTAACTTAAATTTTGAGGAAGGAATGAAAGATCCATTATTCAGACTGATGGTTTCCTTGGTGACTAGCATGCAGAGGAAAGAGATTATAAGGAAGAGGAAGCTGGCGTTGAATATTCCTCCAAAACCAAATCTGTTGACAATTTCCTCGCCGATCAAAGGCCCCAGGGCTACAGAAAAAAGCCCGGCAACGCCAATGATCCCCATGGATTGAGCGAGACGGTTTACAGGGGCCAAATCGGAGCAAATCGTCATGGTCGCCATCACGCTGATCCCCCATCCGAGCCCGGTTAACGCTCTTAAAACCAGCGGAAGAGCTCCTGCATCCTGGATGAAATGGAAAAAGGGTATAATAAGGATAAGGGAAGCGATTCCAGCCAGTGATATTCTTTTTCTTCCTTTAACGTCGATAAGCCGTCCGAACAGAGGACGAATGACAATGGCCGTGAGACTGTGAATCCCCATAATCCATCCGATTCGACTTTTTGTCGCTCCGAATTGTTCAAAAAACAGCGGGAAGATAAAGAACAGGGTAATGCTCATGAAAAGGAAAAAAAATCCTACGAGGGCAACTATAAAATTCCGATTCCAGATTTTTTTTTCTTCTTTCATTGTGTCTAGAGCAATCTCTCAAAATTCCCTTATGAATCCAATAGTCTAATAAATCTCCCGTCCTCCGTAAAGATATTTTTGTCTTTGTAGAGAGGAGAGGTGCTGGCTGTTTTTATTGGGGAAAATAAGCAAAAGGGATAATGAAGGAGGGATGTTTATCTTGCCCAGCCAGCATAGCAAGAAATTAATACTATTATAACAGATTATCAAAAAAGGTCAATATTTTTTTTATCCCCAAATCTTGTTGCTCACTTAATATGTGGGTGATATAATTCTGCTGAAAACAAACAAGATGTACGCAATCGGAATTGATTCCGGAACACAGGGAACTAAAGTCCTCATCATAAATTTCTCCGGTGATGTTTTAGGAAAAGGCTATGCTCCACATGTGTCCATAGAGGGACTAAATCCAGGAGAAAGTGAACAGGCGCCACAAGTCTGGCTTGTCGCGTTGGAAAAGGCACTGGCAGATGCATTAAAGGAAGCCAGGGTTGACGCTAAGAAAGTCGTCTGTCTGGGGATCTCAGGTCAACAGCATGGATTTGTGCCATTGGATAAAAAGGGACATCCCATCCGTCCAGCCAAACTTTGGAATGATACGTCATCGGTCAAAGAGTCAGAATTTCTTTTGAATAAAATGGGCGGTCAAAAGCAGTATATCTCAAAGCTAGGTATCAATCTGGCTGTTGGCTACACTGCATCTAAAATTCTTTGGCTGAAAAGACATGAACCGGAGAATTATGACAGACTCTCCACCGTTCTTCTCCCTCATAATTATCTCAATTATGCTCTCACTGGAGAAAAACATATGGAGTACGGAGATGCCTCCGGAACAGGGCTAATGGATATCAGAAATCTCCGCTGGCACCGTGAGGCTGTCTCTGCAATCGATCCGGATTTGTATCAACATCTACCTCCATTGTCCCATCCTTCAGTACCCATTGGACAGATAAAAAAAGAATTCGCACTGCGTTTTGGTTTTGACGACATTTTAGTTTCCAGCGGGGGCGGAGACAATATGATGGGAGCCATTGGCACGGGAAATGTTTTTCCGGGGGTCGTCACTTTAAGTTTGGGAACCTCAGGGACCATCTACTCTTTTTCTGATACACCGGTTTTCGATTCCGAAGGTGAGATTGCCGCATTCTGCAGCAGTTCGGGTGGATGGCTGCCGCTGTTATGCACCATGAATGTCACCAACACCACAGAACATCTCAAAACGCTTTTGAACAAAACAAACGAAGAGTTGGAAGCTTGCGCTTCTACTGCACCAGCAGGAGCAAAGGGTCTTCTTTTTCTGCCATTTCTCGATGGAGAACGAGTCCCGGCCCTCCCCTCCGCTAATGGTGTTTTTTTTGGATTGAACAAAGACACTTTTAACTCCTCTTATATGGCGAGAGCTGTTCTGGAGGGGACCATTCTCAATCTGGGATATGGTTTTGCCCGGATGAAATCTCTCGGCATAAAGCCTGAAGAAATAAGAGCAACTGGAGGTGGAGCCGGAAGCCGGCTTTGGCTGCAAATCGTTGCCAATATAATGCAAATACCTGTTATGAGACTCCAGGAAAAGGAGGCGGCGGCATTCGGCGCTGCGATTCAATCCATTTGGAGTTATTTTATTCACACTCGAGGAGAGCCTGTTCCCATCAAAGATCTAACGGATTCGATGGTTAAAAAAGAACAGGAAATTGTTGAGCCCGAAACAAAAACCTTCCCTCAATATGAACATCTTCAGGAAAGATTCAACGCCCTCTGGCGCAAGCTTTGGGTCTTGTGAATTGGGGCCTGGCTTTGAAAACTTTATTCTTAGTGGCGGTGGAGGTTCTGGTGCATGATCTTTCGGATTTCATGCAGACGGTCATTTAACGGGAGGTCAGCCAGTTTTTTGGCCATCATTTCATCGTTTTCAGCCAAAAGCAGTTTAGCGATAAAATCAATAACACTCTGTGGAAAGATTGCTTCTCTTTCATAAAGATTGCGCTTTTCTAAAAGGAGACGACTGGATTCTACGCAGCTC
>JAUWVG010000234.1 GCA_030617525.1 Candidatus Aminicenantota bacterium
CGATTTGGCAAACCTGATCAACGAAGCGGCTCTCCTGGCGGCCCGCCACGGACAGGACAACGTCACCATGCTGGATTTCGAATCGTCCAAGGATAAAGTTCTAATGGGCGTGGAAAGAAAGAGCATGATCATCAGTGACGAAGAGAAAAAAAGCACGGCCTTCCACGAAGCCGGACATGCCCTCACCGCGGCTCTTATTCCGGAAGCCGATCCCATCCATAAAGTCACCATCATTCCCCGCGGCCTGGCTCTCGGACTCACTCAGCAGATCCCCATTGATGACCGTTACACACATTCAAAGAAATATTTGGAATCCCAACTGTCCGTTCTGCTTGCCGGAAGAGTGGCCGAAATTCTTTTTCTCGACAAGATAACTACGGGAGCAGCCAACGATTTTGAAAGGGCCACCGATATCGCTCGGAAAATGGTCTGTCAGTACGGGATGTCCGATCTCGGGCCACTCACGTTCGGCGAAAGAGACGATCTGATTTTTCTCGGAAAAGATCTGGCTATGCACAAAAATTTCAGTGAGAAAACGGCAGAGCTCATCGATGAGCAGGTCAGAAAAATCATCAACCGAAATTACAACAGGGCAGAGGAGCTATTAAAAAGCCATAAAACCAAGTTGATCAAAATAGCCGAAGCCCTTCTGGAAAGAGAGATCCTGGGTTCTAAAGAAATCAATGCCATCCTCGAAGGGAAGAGACTTCCAAAAAACAACTCCATGGCTCAAAAACGAAAAGAAACACAAAAAAAGCCAAAAAAAGCTGCCAAGGGAGAAAGACGAACCGCCAAACCGGCGTCAGCAAAAGCATAAAATTGAGAAACAAGGTTATCCTTCAAGTTAACGGGCAGGATTTTATTCTTGGCCAACAGACCTGGATTATGGGTATCCTCAATGTGACTCCTGATTCTTTCTCTGATGGAAACCTCTATTTTGATCGAGATAAAGCCGTAAAACATGGATTAGATCTGGTCAAAGAAGGGGCCGATATCCTCGATGTCGGTGGGGAAAGCTCCCGGCCCGGTTCTGACTGTATACCTGTTGAGGAGGAGCTGCGCCGCATTTTACCGGTCATATCCGAACTGCGAGAAAACTCAGACATCATTCTCTCTGTTGACACCACTAAAGCGGAAGTAGCGCACAGAGCTCTTGATGCCGGGGCCGATATCATCAATGACATCAGTTCTCTACAGTTCGATGCAGAGATGCTGCCGTTAGCTGCCGAGAGAGAAGCTCCGGTCATCCTGATGCATATGAAAGGGAATCCCAAAACCATGCAGGAGAATCCCTTCTACGAAAATCTCTTGGCAGACGTTAATTCTTTTTTTCAAGAGAGAATAGACATGGCTGTCTCATCTGGGATAAAGAGAGAAAAAATCATTCTCGATCCCGGAATCGGATTTGGGAAAAAATTTAGCGACAACCTCAATTTAATCCGAAATCTCAGAATCTTTGAAGAATTGGGACGCCCCCTTCTTGTGGGTCTCTCACGCAAGTCATTTATAGGAAAAATTGTGGACCAACCAACTCAGGATAGATTAGAAGGAAGTCTATCTGCGGCAGTTCTGAGCGTATCACATGGGGCCCATCTGATCAGAGTGCACGACGTGGCGGCCACGAAAAAGGCAATTCTTGTCGCTGATGCCATCCTCAACGAAAAAGAATGGAACAACACGTCTATAAGCGAAACAGGGGAAAATCAGCGTTATGTTTTCTAATATTATCGACGCCCTCACCCGCGCCACTATCGGCGACCTGCTCGACATCATTCTCGTTACGATCATCCTCTATTCTTTCCTTCGCCTGATCAAGGACACCAAGGCCTACCAGATGGCCATGGGTTTGGGGATCGTCGGGGTTCTCTTTCTTGTGGCCCAGATAGGAAATCTCTATGTCACAAAATGGTTGATCAATACGTTCATAAACGTTTTGATCATTGCCATAATCATTCTCTTCGCTCCTGAACTCAGACGATTTCTTACATCCATCGGCTCCCGGTCATTTAGAAATCCACTTGCAGCCAGGGCTTTTCAGGAAAAAGCCGAGGATATTTTTCTCTCCGTCGATGCCATGTCCAGAAAAAAGATTGGGGCGCTGATCGCCCTTGAAAAAAATATCTCACTAAAAAGTTATGCCGACCGGGGAACAAAAATAGAAGCGGATGTGTCTAAAGATCTATTGGTCAGCATCTTTTTCCCTCATTCTCCCCTGCATGACGGTGCCGTCATTGTCAGAGGCAACAAAATTCTTGCCGCAGGCTGCCTCCTTCCCCTTCCTGCAACGCATAAACTGGGGAGAAATTTCTTGACGCGGACTCGGCATCTTGCAGCTATCGGCCTCTCGCAGGAAACGGATGCCGCTGTCATCGTTGTATCCGAGGAGACCGGGGCCATCTCGCTGGCCACCAAGGGGAGTTTGAAACAGGGGCTTGATCTTGATCAACTCAAGGAAAGTTTGCTCAGTTATTTGAAATAGAAATTCAATGAATAAGATTCTCAAAAATATTTTCGTCAGAAACTGGGGGCTCAAACTGTTTTCTTTCCTCCTCGCTCTCGTATTCTGGTTCTCGATCATTCCGGAAGAAAAGCTCTCTTTTGAAATATCGGTAACGGTCCCACTGGAGCTTCATAACCTGCCAGCAGGAATGGAAATCATTGAAAAACCTCCTCCCATAGATGTCACCATCAAGGCTCCTCACAGGTTGATCGACACAATAAATTCTGAAACAGTACGGGCCAGACTCGAATTGGGGACGGCTCGCGTAGAACAGACTGAATTCCCTATCAATCCGGATATGATAATCCTGCCTCAGGGTGCCGAAGTCAAAAATATCTCTCCAAGTCAGGTCAGGATGCGTCTGGAAAGGTCGAGAGAGATCATGCTGGAAGTCGAAGCCAACCTCATCGGCCAATTGCAGGAAAACCTGGAGCTCGTTAGAGTAGAGGTCTTCCCGAACGAGGTGTCCATCATCGGTCCTGAAAGCAAAGTGAAAGAGACCTACAAGGTCAGGACCAGCCCAATAGACCTCTCTTCCCTGACCGAATCCATTGAGATAGAAACCGATCTCTTCCTCCCTGATCCTGATCTTCGCTTAGCCTCCTACGAAACAGTCATTACGGTCAGAATTATCATTGAAGCAAAAACTCCGGCAGAAAATATTCCGGAAAAGAAAAAGAGAAAGAGTGGACAGTAGTATTTCTTCCTTGAATCCCAATCCATTTTGGTTATAATTGACTTTACAGGATTAATATTTCAAAAAAGGAACCAGCATAAGATGGAACGGCTTTTTGGAACGGATGGGATACGCACAACTGCCGGACAATTCCCCTTGGATTATTCTTCTGTTTTCAAACTTGGGAAAGGACTGATCGCACTCCTTAAGGATCAGGGGCTCGCTCCCCGCGTCCTCATCGGTAGGGACTCCAGAGAATCCGGAGGATGGCTCAACGATGCTCTTTTTCAAGGGATTAAAGACGCCTCAGGTGAAGCGGTGTCCTTGGGAGTAATTCCCACTCCAGCCGTCTCTCATCTGACAAACAAGCATACATTCTCAGCGGGCATTGTCATTTCTGCATCACACAATCCTTTTCAAGATAATGGGATCAAAATTTTTTCTCCACAAGGAACAAAGATAAGTAAAGATTGGGAGAACAATCTCGAAGAGGCCATCCGGTCACCCCAAAACAGCAATACCCGAGAGGTGTCGGGAGCAACACCCGACAGAGAGCTTGTCAAAGAATACAAAGATTTTCTCAAGAGTCAATTTGAAGACATCCGGATTCAGAAACCATATAAAATTGTCCTCGACTGTGCAAATGGAGCCAGTTCATTTTATGCTCCCGAAATATTTTCCGATCTGGGATTCAAAGTCTTTCCCATAAATGCTTCTCCCAACGGAAAAAATATTAACTTAAACTGCGGCTCCCTGTACCCGGAAGATCTCGCCAAAACGGTCAAAGATTTCGGCGCAGATATAGGCGTGGCCTATGATGGAGATGCAGACAGGGCGCTCTGTGTCGATGAAAAAGGGACCATCCTAAATGGTGACCACACACTGTATGTCTGTGCCAAATATCTTAAAGAATCAGGCCGTCTGAGATCGGATACTGTTGTGGCCACAACAATGAGCAACATCGGTCTCGAAACAGCCCTGCAGAAAATGGACATAGAACTCATCAGAACACAAGTCGGAGATAAATATGTCCGGGATCGGATGGTCGATCTGAATGCCAACCTAGGCGGAGAGCAGTCCGGGCACACCTTATTTCTCGATGAATGCCCAAGCGGTGACGGCATTCTGACCAGCCTGAAAATGTGCGAAGTCATGGTGACCAAAAATACTCCTCTCTCCCGGCTCGTCTCAGGTTATAAGGAGAGTCCGCAGATCCTTTTAAATGTCGAGGTGGCAAAAAAGGAAGATTTCAGTCACTTCCCTGAGATCCTCAACACCATGGGCCGGATAAAGGATATTCTTGGAAATGAAGGACGCCTTGACCTCCGTTTTTCAGGGACAGAACCTCTCGCTCGTATCATGATTGAGGGAAAGGATGAAAATCAGATCCAGGCTGAAGCAGAAAATATGGCCACAGTTATCTCAAAATATCTAGGATAAAAACAGAACTCTCGCCTTTGAGTTCTCTTTTAAACTCATAAACTGGAGGATACAAATGAGACTTGCCATCAATATCGATCATTTTGCAACCTTAAGAGAAGCAAGGAGAAGTTCTGAACCCGAACCTGTTTTAGCGGCTCTTTTATCAGAAATGGCTGGGGCAGATGGTATTGTCTGCCATATAAGAACCGATAGGCGTCACATTAAGGAACGGGACCTTCACTTATTAAAGGAGGCCATCAAAACAAAACTCAATATTGAGATGGCGGCCACTGATGAAATGAAG
>JAUWVG010000209.1 GCA_030617525.1 Candidatus Aminicenantota bacterium
AAGCCTATGATTACAGTATCCGCGGACGTCAGTATTTTTATCAGTTTACACGAACAGGTTTTGAGCAGGCCCGAAAACTCTTCGCTCAAGCACTCAATCTCGATCCAAATTATGCCAGCGCTTACGCATGGGCTTCATACTGTTATTCATTTATTTATTCTTGGTTTGACGCCAGTGAGACCAACCTCAACAAAGCAGATAAAACAAGTCTCAAAGCACTGCAGCTGGGTCCTGAATTGGCTGAATCACATGTGGCCAGGGGCATGGCGCTGACACTGCTGAACAAACTTCAAGAAGCCAGAGAAGAGTTCGAGACAGCCCTCCAACAGAATCCTGATCTCTATGATGCCTATTATTTTTACGCGCGTGTCTGCTTCACTCAAGGTGAACTGGAGAAAGCCGCCGAACTAGCGGAAAAAGCGAACGAACTTCATCCAGATGACTGCAATGCACCCTGCCTGCTCGAAATGATCTATAACAACCTGGGGAATGAAGAAAAATATCAAGAATCACTCCATCGGGCTCTGGAAGCAATCGAAAAACAGATGAAAATGTTTCCGGATGATGCTCGCATTCTCTACCTCGGCGGTGCGGTTTCAATCCGGCTGGGTAAAAACAAACAGGGTTTAAAATGGGCCGAACGGGCCTTAGAAGCCAATCCCGTTGAACCGATGATCCTCTATGGAATCGCATGCAGTTTTGCTCTTATCGGCAATCTGGTCAGAGCATTTGAGTGCCTCGAAAAAGCAGCACAATACGGTCGGCTTCCCCGGGAATGGATCGAAAAAGATCCCGACTTAGATCCGCTCAGAGAACATCCGCGCTACCAGGCGCTCCTCAAAAAACTTTAACCTGAATTATTTATAAAAACTGCCAACACCTTCAATTAATTTCAATGATTTTCAACTTTATAGATAGACTTTTAGTACAGTCCTTATACGTAACTTAATTTGTTGATTAACTTATATTAAATGTCGGCATTTTTTACCGCAGGGGGCAAACCGATCTTACTACAACTGCTTCATCATGACCCATTTGCGGTGGATTACCACAGCTTCATGGGCCGATGCCTCGCACTTGCAGCAACCTCGGCTCGTAAATAATCCAGGTCAATAAAGGATTATCCGCCTATTTTGGTCCCCTCTACTTCCATCCCCTGAGTAAGGATCATACATTTGGTGATTTTTTTGTCCTCATCTCTTGAGAATGTGATTCCAATGTAGATTCCATCCATATTTGTCGCTTCAAAGGACATGTTTTCCAGATCAACAGGCTCTATTTCCACTTCTTCACCATCGTCCTCATCTGTTCCATAAAGTGTGCCGCCTTTTACGGAGAAGGTTATAACGGTGATTTGACCATCTACATAAAACTCATAACTCCCAGAAATTTCTTCGTAGAGTGTTTTGGTGTCAACCTGTTTTTCCTGAACCGGAGCAGAAACAACAAGTGATGAAAGAAAAAGGCACAAAACAAAAACAATCAAAATTCCTTTAAACATCTTTACCATAAGAATTCTCCTTTTTAAATTGAAGTCGCACTTTAGTAGTCTTTATATATTTACGATATTCATTAAAAATAGTTCCATCTACAAAAAAACCGGCAAATTGACCTTCCACTTCTCCTATGGTATAACCTGAATAATTCACTTCTATGGAGGCTTTTGGAGCATGACAAATCCCTTTAAATCCTTTTTTTTCATAGGAAAAAGTTTTTTTATTATCTCTCTCGGATTGATTATTCTTACAACCGGCAACACATGCACACCTCAGATCTCACCTGGACATGCTCAGATAGAATCTCAAATCTCAGTCATTCCCGCGCCGGCTTTTGTCGATAAAAAACCGGGAAAATTCAGAATTATCCCCGGTTTCCGGATTCTTTCAACTCAAAAAAATAGGGACGTCCGCAATATAATAAATTCTTTTGCAGAAAAACTGCGAAAAATCGAAGGCCTGGACATTCCCATAATTGCTGGTTCTGAGATAAAAATTCGAGATAATATTTTGGTGATTGAATTGGCGCCCAAAAAATCACATCTTGGGAACGAGGGGTATGAGCTTGAAATCGATCCAAACTCAATGTCAATACACGCCTACAAGCCCGCAGGCCTTTTTTACGGTGTCCAGACTCTCCTCCAACTTTTACCTCCCGAATTGGAAACCGGACAGGATCTACCAGGATTCAATCAAATGACACTGCCCTGTATGAAAATCATTGACACGCCGCGTTTCCCCTACAGGGGAATGCATTTGGATGTGGGCCGGCATTTTTTTCCCGTATCCTTCATTAAAAAGTATATCGACCTTCTCGCCTTGCATAAATTTAACACCTTCCACTGGCATCTTACAGAAGACCAAGGCTGGAGGATCGAGATTAAACAGTATCCCAAACTGACTGAAATCAGCAGCAATAGAAATGAAACGCTCGTAGGCCACTATAGAAATTTGCCCCATAAATTTGACGGCCAACAGCATGGAGGGTTCTACACACAGCAGGAGATCAGAGACATTGTTCAGTACGCACAGGACCGGTATATCACCATCATTCCGGAAATAGAAATGCCGGGTCATTCAGTGGCGGCACTTGCAGCCTATCCCGAACTTTCATGTACCGAAAGCTCTTTCGATGTGTCTACAATTTGGGGTGTCAAAGAGGACGTTTACTGTGCGGGAAATGAGAAGGTCTTTGAATTTTTGGAGAACGTACTTTCCGAGGTCATCGATCTTTTCCCCAGCAAATATATTCATATCGGCGGTGACGAGTGCCCCAAAGTCCGCTGGGAAAACTGCGAAAAATGCCAGGCCCGGATTCAAGAAGAAGGGCTGAAGGATGAAGATGAACTGCAGAGTTACTTCATCCGCAGGATCGAAAAATTTCTTCTGTCCAAGGAACGGAAGCTGATAGGCTGGGATGAAATCCTCGAGGGAGGTTTGGCTCCAGAAGCAACGGTCATGTCTTGGAGAGGAATGAGTGGAGGTATAGAGGCAGCCAGGCAGGGACATGATGTCATTATGACGCCGGTTTCTTTTTGTTATTTCGATTACTATCAGGCCAATCCGGAGACAGAACCTTTGGCCATCGGTGGCTACACCACACTAAAAAAAGTCTATTCGTTCGAACCTGTTCCCCTGGAACTCTCGGAAAAAGAATCAAGGCATATAAAAGGAGCCCAAGGAAACGTTTGGACGGAATACATTAAAACACCTGAATATGCCGAGTATATGAGTGTTCCGAGGATGACGGCCTTATCCGAAGTGGTCTGGTCTCCAAGAGAATCTAGAAACTGGGATAATTTCAGAGCCAGATTAGATGATTTTTCTAAGAGACTCGATGTTTTAGACGTCAACTACAGCTTGGGTTCATACAAAGTGGATATTCTCTCCAAATACGATCCAAAAACACAAAAAACATGGATCGTTCTTGAATCAGAACAGTTCGATACTCCCATTTTTTTCTCTACAGGTGAAAGCCATGCTTCTCCGGAAATCCAAATATTTGACCGCCCATTTACTTTTGATAGAACAATGACCATTCGATCCGGAATTTACATCGACGGCAAACTCTTGGACGATATGTCACAACAAACTTTTTTATATCATCAAGGAATCAATAAGACGATAAACCTGTTGACACCGTTCAGCCAAAGATATCCCGCAGGCGGCAACCGTGCACTCATCGATGGCATCACAGGTTCGAAGAATCATCGTGATGGCTTCTGGCAGGGTTTTGAAGGGGAAGACATGACCGTTGTCATCGATCTGCAAAGCCGGACCAAACTGAAACAAATTTCCGCTCATTTCCTCCAAAATACCAGCGCCTGGATTTTTCTGCCGAGTGAGATTCAAATCGCTGTATCAAAGAATGGCGAAGATTTTGAAACGATCACGGTGATCAAAAATGATGTCTCTCAAAGAAAAAGCGGAGGATTCATCAAAGAATTTCTCTATAATTTTTCAAACGAATCTTTTCGGTATCTCCGTTTTTATGCAAAAAACATCGGCGTTTGTCCAAACTGGCATCCTAATGCTGGAGAGAAATGCTGGATTTTTGCCGATGAAATCATCCTCAGATAGCCCCCGCTAATGGAACAAGTTCCAAATAATTCAAGAAGTTCTCTTCCATTTTGTTTGGGTAAAATACACGGAATGGTTGAGCGAATATTGAAGATTTAGCCTTCCCGAATCGTTCAGCGAGGGAAGCCGATTTCTCCGGCCGCTGAGTATGTTTGAGCACGGGATGGATTAAGAAAAGTGGTACGCATCTTCTTGGAAATTCTCTCTTTAGCGAGCAAGGTTTACGCGCAGAGTTACGGAGGCGCCGAGAGGAACGATGAGGGAATGGCGTTAAAAATCTGAATAGTAGCAAGGCCATTTCAGTGTATTGCCCACACAGAATGGAAGAAAATTCAGGATAATGATGAGATGTCAAAACTCTCTTGAATCTTATTAAGAAGCTTCTCGGCTGCTCTGAGATAGGATTTCAAACCAAAAGAAAATGGATCTTCGATTCTCCACAGGATGAGTTTTTCTCTGGGAACCAGATGAATTTTACTAAGGATTTCGTAAACAGCAGGGTCCATGGCAACAACATAATCAATCCGGTCCATATCCACATCCCTCACATGTTTGGGGATGTGTCCAGAAATGTCGATCCCATACTCTTCTTTCATGACTTGAATCGAAAAGTCTGCTGCTCCTTCAAACATCGGATTGACACCCGCACTCTCCACACGGACATCTCTGCCGAATATCTTTTTAGCGAGACCTTCGGCCATAGGGCTGCGGGCATGATTCCCATAACAGACGAACAACACTCTCGTTCCCCTCAGTAGCCGAACGGTTCTGTTTTTTTTCATCTTTCTCTTAAACATAATTAGCCTGAATAATTCATAAAAAATGTCTATATTTCACATAATTCATATAATATCAAGGATTTACATGAGTTTTTTCGGTGAGCACACAAATAACTTTGTTCTCCTATTGTTATATTCTATCATAATCGACATTTTTTCCCTCGAGGCGAGACGATTTCACCGTATCTGGGTTGTTGCGGCGGGTTTGCGGTAAAATACCACAGCTTCACCCACCGCGCCTACCATCTGCGGCAAACTCGACTCGTGAATTATCCAGGTTATCCTAAATTATTCATGAAATTTTGCGATGTTATATTATTTACTATTCCTTGAATTTCTCCGGAGGGCGGCGGTGTTTAGTGAACTGTTCATAGGCAAACGCAATCCGGATGATATCAGGTTCTCCAAAAAGCTTTCCGACAATCTGTAATCCCGCAGGCAGGTGGGAGTATGTATAGCCCA
>JAUWVG010000443.1 GCA_030617525.1 Candidatus Aminicenantota bacterium
GTAATAGAGGTGAAAATCTCTCCGGAAACGCTCTTCCCCACCTCCTGTAGCATTTAAAACAATAATTTCATCCTTTCCGACTTGCTTGTTTTTTACGGCTTGTATTAAAGCGCCCAAGGCAATACCTGAAGCCGGATGGAGATCACATCCTTCGTGCTGTTCAAAAAGATCCATCGCTTCTTCAGCCTCTTTGTTGGTGACAGAATACATCAGTCCATTTGAAGCGGACAATGTGTCGTACACACCTCCTGTAATGGAATAAGGAGGTTTCCTGTTCGAAAGAACAATGGCGTTAATCTGTTTTATCTTTTCTTTAGATTCGTCTTCATCCCAATTTGGCAGAGTTCTATCCCTCTGCTTCCATGCATCTGTCAACAGTGTGAATGGGTAGTTCTGGGCCAGATGCAGCTTCATCTGATTCGTGCCATATGATCCATCTTCATGGAGACGGAGAGCGGCTTCCCAGGCAGCAATTCCCCCTGTTCCTGATCCTACGGCTTGAAAATAGTGGTCGGGAATTTGTCCGATATGGTGACCTGCATCAAGAACAGTTGTGGCCATTCCATCCCGGCGGGCAACATTTGCCGCGCCTCCTTCTGGGAAAAATCCTTCAAATTCAGTGATTTTTGAAGCGAGTGTAATAGCATCCGAATAGTCACTCCGGCCGCTGGCAAGGATGAGCTTGACACAATCGTTAAAGGGTCTGTGAGACCAGATTTCTTCGATGCTGATTTCAGGTATGACGAGAACAAGGGGGATGTTGTTTTTTGAGCAGATGTTGGCGAATGCACGTCCTGTATTTCCTGCCGAGGCAACAACGATTGTTTTTGTGTTACCTTCTGGAATTCTTGCCAAAACCGGAGGGGCTTCCAGTTCCTTAAACGAAGCCGTATAGATTAGAGCCTTTTTTTCCGGCCAATATCCGTTAAAGATGATGTATAAATTATCGAGCCCAAGAACTTTGGCCAAATTTTCGCTTTTATAGGTCACGGGAGCGCCTTCATTCTGGAGGACGCGGTTAACTGGAAGAAAATCCATGAATTTGAACATTCCTGTTTGATTTTCGTGGACAGTGAGTTTTTTATTGGTGTACACAGTTCGCAGTAGGGAAGGTTTATGATCGTTATCGCATTTTAAGCGGAAAAAATCATCTTCATACCGGGCTCCACATTGAAGGCATTCAAGACTGTATTTTTTCATGATTTTGACGAAACTTCGGTTCAATTTTAAAACCAGTTTTACCATCCTCATGGAGGAGAGTCAAGAAGGGAGAGAAAAAGCATCCCTATTTCCGTGATTTCGTATCACTTTACAGAACTCTAAATAAAATCACGGAGATGGGGACGCTTAAGAGAGATATCAAAAGAAAATTAAAAGTTGACAAAGCAATGTGTCATCAATATTTTAGTACTAATTTTTAATTTGAAAGGATAAGGAATGCCACATCAAATTGGTTTTGACAATGAAAAATACTTGGAGGAACAATCTGCCGCCATCCTGGAGAGGGTGAAACAGAACGACAACAAACTCTATCTTGAATTTGGAGGAAAACTTCTTTTTGATTATCATGCTGCTCGTGTGCTGCCGGGGTATGAGCCAAATGTCAAGATGAGACTCCTGCAAAAAATGAAGGAGAAAACCGATATTGTCCTCTGTATCTATGCCGGAGATATCGAGCGAAAAAAATTGAGAGCAGATTTTGGGATCACCTATGATGTGGATGCCCTAAAACTGATCGATGATCTCAGAGAGTGGGACCTAAATGTCGCGTGTGTGGTCATCACACGATTTGAAGATCAGCCATCCGCAGTTTTATTCAAGAATAAATTGGAGCGGCGGGGGGTTAAGGTTTTCACGCACCGTTTTACAAAAGGGTATCCTACCGATATCGACCTTATCGTAAGTGAAGAGGGATATGGCGCGAACACCTACCTGGAAACGGAGAAACCTCTAGTCGTTGTTACCGGCCCGGGTCCGGGCAGCGGAAAATTGGCCACATGTCTTTCTCAGCTGTTTCATGACCACAAAAGAGGGATAAAATCTGGATATGCAAAATTTGAAACTTTTCCTATCTGGAATATTCCTGTAAAACACCCTGTCAATGTGGCCTATGAGGCCGCTACAGCCGATCTGGGAGATTTTAATCTTATCGATCCTTTCCACCTTGAAACCTATAAAGAAATATCAGTAAACTATAACCGGGATGTGGAGGTTTTTCCTGTTCTCAAGAGAATCTTGGAAAGACTCACAGGTGCAAAATCTCTGTATCAATCGCCCACAGATATGGGCGTCAATAGAGCCGGATTTGGGATCACTGATGATGCAGTTGTTCAAGAAGCAGCCAAACAGGAAGTCATTCGCAGGTATTTCAGATATCGTTGTGAATATGCGATGGGATTTTCTGATAAGGAGACGGTGCAGCGGACTGAGCTGTTAATGAAAGAGCTGGATGTCAAACAGGAAGACCGTCCTGTTGTTGCCCCGGCACATCAGGCTGCAGAAGATGCCCGGTTAGGCGATAAAGGCAATAGAGGAATTTTTTGCGGTGCAGCGATCGAGCTCAAAGATGGAACCATCGTGACAGGAAAAAATTCACCACTCATGCATGCTGCTTCAAGTCTTGTTCTTAATGCCATAAAAAAAGCCGCCGGGATTTCCCATGATGTATCGCTTCTTTCGGAGGAAATACTGGAATCTATCACCAATTTAAAAAGAGATATTCTCCAGACAAAATCTCTCAGTCTTGATCTCGAAGAGACATTGATCAGCCTGGGGATAAGTGCCGCGACAGATTCGACCGTTCAACAGGCGCTGTCCAAATTGATTGAGCTCAGAGGATGTGAAGTCCATTTAACTCATATTCCGACCCCAGGGGATGAGATGGGATTAAAAAGACTCGGTGTCAACCTGACCAGCGAGCCGAATTTTTCTACGAAAAATCTGTTTATATCCTGAATAATCCATTCAGAACGTTGACAACTTCATCAATATGTCGTATTTTATTAAAATAAGATCACAAGATGTTGTGGAATATTCTAAGCTGCGGGTAAAAATGT
>JAUWVG010000172.1 GCA_030617525.1 Candidatus Aminicenantota bacterium
GCTGGAATATTCCCTGTAGAGAGAAGGTAAAACCAATGCAATGGGCCGAATTTTTGAAAACTGCTTGAGTTCCCTCTCCAGTCTTTTAATATCCTGCCGGCCTAATCTATGGAACGTTGTGATCACTCCATTCTGGAAAAATTCTGACATGATGTCCTCCTCAAAGACAGAATTTGATGACCAAATTCATCAGTCAGGGAGAATCACTCGTGGTAATAACATAAAAAAAAAACACGGATGTGTCAACGGGATGGAGCCTAGAGGACACATTTCCATTTCCGTGATTTTTTCTAGAGTTCTGGGAAGATGATGGAGAAATCACGATAATGAAATCTGAAGAGGATGGAAAAAGCGACATCCGAGGATTTAGCCTTACCAAGTTGTTCATCGAGGGAAGCCGACAAAGTCGGCCACTGAGTATGTCTGAGCACGGGATGGATTAAGAAAAGTGGTACGCATCTTTTTGGCAATTCTCTATGTAATGTCAAAAACAAATATGCAGAGTTACGGAAGTGCCGAGAGGAACAATGAGGGAATGGCGTTAAAAATCCGAGTGGAGTGCTTCCACCTTTTCAGATTTTTTCTAGAGTAATTTTTAATCACCTTTTTGTTCCTTAAATCACGGAAATGGATATGCTTTTAATGCTAATCTTGAGATGTGAGACCTTCTTCTCTATAATAAAGTTAAAGGATGAGTGTCACAGCTGTTGATAGGATCGGAGATGTTAAAATCTACGGTACCGGCCAATTCGGCGGAAAAGGCGCGGGCCTTGTCAAAATTAACGAATGCAACATCCCCAAGGCGCATAAACTCAGAACCCGAATCCTCACGACAACTTTTTATGACCGGTTTCGCGAACTCGGCGGAAAATTCGGAGACGAAGAACTTGAAACCCTCGCGTCCATTCTCAGTAAACTAGGTAACATTCCGATCAGCGTTCGCTCCTCAGCGACAAATGAAGCCTGCATCCTGCCGGGAGGAAAAGGCTCCGTCCATGCCGGAGAAAACACATCTTTCATGCTGCCGAATAACCATCCTCATTTTCCCACACGTTTCAATCAGCTTATCCAGGCCATCTTTTTTATCTATAAAGACTTCATGTCTCTTCAGCCACTTGACACCAAGGAAAAAATGGCTATTGTCATCAATCCCATTTCCGGAATTCATTTAAAGACACTCGCCGGACCGACCTATTTTCCTTTGGTCTCAGGTGTCGCCAACTCCTTTTTCGTCCATGCCCTCAAAACTCAAAACCCGGAGGACGGCTTTGCCAGAATAGCTTTCGGGCATGGATATGCCACCGTCCTCGATGATTTCCCGGTTGTATCCATGGCCACCATAAAAAATCCTCTCCCTCTCAGACTCCTAGGAAAGGGGCAAAAATATTTTTATGCCATCAATATGACTAAAAATGAACGACTTGAGGGGAATGAGCTGGAGACCATGAGCAAGCTCCATATCAGGTTTGCAGACAGAAAGCATACAAAGTTATTAGGAGTTTACAAAAACCTCGTGACATTCGAAGAACTCGTCCAGAATGACCGGTTCAAATTCAGAAGTGACCTTCTCGAATGCATGGAAATCATCTCTTCCCAAATTTCTTCACACTATCAAATCGAATTTTCTTTCAACATCAACTTCGAAAAAGAAAATGAGGAACACGGAGTTTTCCATATTGTCCAGTTGACAGAACTTCCAGAATTGAAGCTGAGAGCGATCCAAATTCCAGAACAGGCAAAGCACACCTATATATCCACTCAAAATCTACAGGGTCATGGCGTCATCCGTGGGATAAAATCGGCAGTTGTGGTCTCCCCGTTTATTTACTCTAAAACACAGCATGACACCGTCAGCAGGAAAATTTCCGAAATAAACACCCAAATGCTCGAACGAAAGGAAAAATATATTATCATCGTCCCCGGGCGTCTGGGAAGCCAGAACAAAAACTGGGGAATTTATGTCGATTATAAAGATGTGGACGGAGCTGTCGCCATTTTTGAATATGGAGTGGACATCGCCGGACGGGCAGAACCGGTATCGGATGAAGCCAATCTGAGCGGCGGAATATACGGGAGTCACTTCCTCTATATGATTCAGGGCGGATTTGACGAGGAGCAAAAGAGGCTCCAGACAAGGATGTACGGAACCCAGGGGACACATTTTTTGACTAACCTGGCTGGAAACAATGTCATCTACTCCTTCATCATCCCTTCAAAAGATAAAATTGATCCCTGGTTTTTCTCTCCACCCGGCCCTAACGAAGCCATATATGTTTTGCGATTTCCACAAAAAGCATCTATCTATGCTGACTCCGCCAAACAAAAGTGCATCGTCATGTCAAAAGGATAATCCTATGGAAAATTTCAGCTTCTCCCCAAGGATCATCAATCCAAAAAAAATCGCAAACGTCATTTTTTTTTCAGCAGATGAAAAGGTGAGAAGGTCCGGAAAAATGATCGAAAAAGAGATGCCGTGGATCAACTGTTTCGTATTATCCGATCCCCTTTCTGTAACGGATTTTTTTTCAGAGAAAGCTTCGGTATTTGTTCTCGACGACACGTCAATGGCTTTTGTCGACTCTAAGAAAATCCACGAAAACAACAAGGATTCCGTAGTGATCCTCCTCTCGTCTAACGATCAAATCCACCGGTCCTCTCCTTCCGTAGCCCTTAAAAAATTCCCCTACACCGGTGAAGCCGATCTTATTTTTGCATTCAACCAGACAAAATATATTCCCAACCAGATTATAACGTCCGTCGTCAGATGTGCCGAGGATCTTCTCAATATCGAACACTATTCTCAGGAGAGACGCTTCATTTTTTTAATTGTCGATGATGAGCCGCGCTGGTTTTCTCAATTTTTGCCTGTCCTTTATGACATCATCGGACAGCGTGCCGATGTCAAGGTGACCCGCACCTACGAGGAAACTCTGCAGTTCCTTTTTGGAGTTGAACACGAATCCGATATCGACAAGGATCAATATCTGGTCAGCGGACATGGTGACGATGTCGTCTGCTTGATCACCGACGTGTTCTATCCACGAGGCCGGGAGCAGCGCTGCAATGCAGGTGTCGATCTTATCAAGCTGGTCAACACATACTACCCGCGAATCCCCACAATTATCGCTTCAAAAGCCAAAGAGGCCGAAGATTTAAAAGATATGGCCTTTGTCCTTCCTAAAGGAGATCCGGGAAGCATTGAAACTCTCAGGAATTATATCTATGATCACACCGGTCTCGGAGATTTTTTGGTCAGAGACAGGGATGGAAATGAAATTTATCGGGCCAAACACATCACGGAACTGTTCTCAATCATCAAACAGGCTCAAAAAGAGACAACAAGAGCCAATCAACTGAGAAGAATTCTTGAAAACTATGGACGGAAAGATTCATTTTCAACATGGCTGTACATGCACGGTTTTCGTGAATTGGGAGATCGACTTCGTCCCATGGACATCACAGGACAGGAGATGATCTCTGTCCTGATAAGCCAATTGAAAAAAGAAATTTTGAGCATGGAAAAGACACCAATAATCATAGATGATATCGAAGTCTTCGATCTCTCAGGCCTCGTAGATGCGCTTCGAAAAGCCAATCCCTCGACTATTCAACCCCTCTCTGACTCAGACACATTTTCAACATGGCTGGACTGCAAAAGTTATCCTGAACTGGCTGAAGAGCTGAGGCCAATCCATGGAAGCGGAAAAAAGTTAAGCTTTAAAATCACAGGCATTGTCGAAAAGTGGATAAAGATCTACGCCGAAAGAGAAGCTTAGTTATTTTACCAGAAATAATTCTTTTTGCGGCTCAGCCAGATATTCCGCACTATCTTTTCTTAATACCACCATTTCCTCGATGGTCACGACACCGCGCCCAGGAACTTCCAGTCGCGGCTCTATGGTGAAAATCATCCCCTCTTCAAGCGGATAAAAAGGTTTTTGGGCATATTTTTCCCAGGCAGGTCCCAGCAGTGCTGTCCCGTCATGGGCGAAACGTCCCACCTGATGACCTAATCCATGGGGAAATTCCGCATAACCCATAGAGACGATGTATTCCCGGGCAATTTTATCGATTTCCACACCTTGAACTCCGGGCTTTATGGCCTGCCTGGCAAGTTCGATAGACGTGACAATGGTTTCAAAGCCCTTCCGGACATCCGGTGGTGCCTGTTCCTCCCCTTCCTCGAGAATATAAAACGTTCTCTGCATATCCGAACAGTAATCCTCGAATTTTACGCCAAAATCCATATTGAGAACATGCCCGCGCTCCACCAAGCGTTCGGTGGGCTTATAATGAGCTCCGGCTGTTTCAGGCCCCGTAAAAACAGCCGGGCAGTGAGATTTTTCCCACGCAAAATCGAGCTGCCTCTTTTCCACTTCTTGAATCATAAAGGCCGCAATCTCTTTTTCGGATTTCCCCGGCTGAATAAAGGGTGTCACCAACGAAAAAATATCGAGCGTATGGGCGATGGCTTTCCGGATACGATCGACTTCATAGGATGTTTTTCTTGCCTTGAGACTCGATGTGATTTTTTCTGCCGAGACAATCCTGTCTTCAAGTCCATTTTCAGAGAGAAAATCATAAAGGGTTAAGTACATCCCATGAGTTAAACCATCGCTGATTTCACTGACTTTCGAAAAATTCAGCGCAATCGATGACGGATTGATTTCTTTAATAGTTTCTAGGAATTGTTTCTTGACACCTTCAACATAGCTCAAGATATGTGTATAAACACCTAAGTCTTCAATGGCTTTCCGCTCCATCTCGCCGACAATAGCATACGTGTCCCCAGATTTTGTGACGATAAAGGCCGAATGCCAGGTGACATCGGCCTCGATGAGAAAATCCAGCATGGGATCATGCAAGATGGAACTCTCCCTGACAAAGGTGATCCAGCAGTCAATATCCAATTCATTTAGGATGTCTACGGCCTGAGCCACCTTTTCCTGAATTAGCATGATCCTCTCCTTCTGTTACTCTTCGCGTTCCTTAAATTTCCCTGCAGTTTTGGAGTAGATGTGCAGCACGATTATGCCAACAAAAAGATGCCCGCCTAGTGTGTACCAGACATACTCGGGATGATTCATCTTCTCAAAAACATTGTAGAGAGTACTGGTGTAGATCACGCCGCTTAAAGTAGCTCCAATGAGAAGCGCAATGAAATTCATGCCCATATAGAGTCCGGCTTTTTCTTTGGGAGCGATCCATGTTACGTACTCTTGAATCCTGGGTGAAGATATCATCTCTCCAATCGCAAACAGAAATACTCCCAGGAAGATAAATGCCGGTGCGGCAATCATAGAATAACCAAGAATTCCAAATCCT
Organism: Candidatus Aminicenantota bacterium; assembly: GCA_030617525.1. Lineage (GTDB taxonomy): Bacteria > Acidobacteriota > Aminicenantia > Aminicenantales > Aminicenantaceae > JAUWVG01. The sequence continues at coordinate 5,326 of JAUWVG010000172.1, forward strand.
AAGGCCGCCACAAACATTCCAAACAGAAATGTCGGGATGGCTTTAGATTTTTCTATGATCCTGGACACAAAAACCTGGAAAATCATGATGATGTAACCGGTATGAGAGATAGACTCCCCCAGAATACGTCTGACTCCATCTGTCTCATCCACATGGGAAAAAATGCTGGCAAATCCGGCTCCAAATACCCCTTTTAAATTCAGATAGAGCTGAGCCGTATTGAGGTGATCATTCACATAGACAGTACACAGATTAAAAAAGGCCCAGAATGGCAGCCAGAAAAAGACGCCCAGCAGAATGATTAACATGGTAAACTTCAGATCTGAGAATGCAATCCAGATATCTTTGAACTTTTGACCAAGGGACACGCCTTCGATCTCTCTTTCCGGTTCCTTGTAGAAAAAGATAGTGATCAGGAGCATCACCCCTATTGAAATCGCTGCAGCCAAAAACGCATAGTCCCAGGAAATGGCCCTCAATTTTCCCGCAACAATTGGGCCAAAGGATCCTCCCACATTAACCATGGCATAGAACAGACCGAATCCCATTGTTTTGTTGGTCTTGTCTGTTACGGACCTGACTGTTCCTGCAATCAACGGTTTAAAAATTCCTGCCGCCAATCCGATGGTGAGCATGGTTAAAGCAATGCCCGAAAAAGTTTTTGTAAAGAGAAGAAGAAGGATGGCCGGCAAATAGGCC
>JAUWVG010000147.1 GCA_030617525.1 Candidatus Aminicenantota bacterium
TGCTGGAACGGGGATCACACCCAGCCAAACGCCATTTCGCGCCTGCGCTACCACCAGATGTTTGCCCCGAAGATCGTAGAACGCATCCTCAAATCCGCTCCGCGGGGTGCTGACCTCACTTCCTGGCGCTATTCAAAATAATATTACTTCTTCCTCTAGTGGGGTGAGAGGAGGAGTTCAAATATCACCCTTGATTTCATCTCCTGCGGCGATAGTATGGCGGAGGAGATTCTGAGAAGATACATCCGAAAACTTACTATAAAGGCATAACTATGGCCAAAAAATTACCTGTCATTTCAAAAAGCTTACGCTTTAGGCTTTGGATTATCATTTTTCTCTCTTCGCTTTTTCTCATGTATTCCTCTTTGAGCGATTCTTTTGTCAATTTTTTGACCAAATTGGGTATAGACATGAGCGAAAAAGGCATTCTAGCTATTGGTATGGTTGTCATCCTGTTCATCTCTCTCTTTGGCCTCGGTTTACTCGAAAAGGCCTACTATACAAACAAAAAAGAAGAAGACGATAAAACATCGGAGACCTCTCCATCGAATTCGATCAAAGCCGACTCGGGTATTATTCATCAAATCCTCAATGAAAAACTTACCCATCTTCAGGACAAACTCGAACAGGTCAGCCAACACTCGCATTCACTGCATGGAGAGAACGAAACTCTTGTGCGGTTGGCGGCCAAGGACGGTCTCACAGGACTCTACAATCATGCGTATATCAAGGAAAGGCTAAAACAGGAGCTCTATCGCTGTCAGCGGTACGATCATCCTCTCAGTCTTCTGATGATCGATATCGACGATTTCAAATCAATCAATGACAACTACGGTCACGTTGTCGGAGACAGAGTGCTAAAAACTCTATCCATGTTGATGCAGGAAATCATCAGGCCGTCCGACATCCTCGGGCGCTACGGCGGTGAGGAATTTCTCGCTATCCTTCCTCAGACAAACAGCGAAAATTCATTTGCCGTGGCCGAACGCATCCGGGAGAATATCGAATTTTATGAATTCGAAGTCCACCCTTCTAAAAATAAAATCTCTCAGGTCACGGTAAGTATCGGCCTCTGCGCTTATCCCGATCACGGTCAGACTCCCGAAGATTTGATCGCCTTTGCCGACGAATCTCTCTACGCAGCAAAAAGAGAGGGGAAGAATAGAGTTACCATTTTCCATGCTGTTGCTCCCTCATAAGGAGTCAGGGGAAAAACTCAGAATAAAGTATTATGCTTGCAGAAAACTCGACTAAAAAAAACCTTGATGAAATCCCTGGGGTTTCCACTCCTGAACAAATCGAAAGTGATAAAGTTAAGGATATCATCCAGTCCCTGATCAAAGCCTATTCGGCCTTGAAAATTTATCCCATCGAAAATCCAGCCGTAATTAATTCCACTATGGTTTTTTCCAACAAATTAATAGATTTTTTGAGGGAATACGAAGAAATGAGAATCGGCATTCAAGAATTTTCCCTCACTTTTAATGAAGAAATCCTCCATTCGGATGGAGAAAAAAAGAAAAGCCTCCCCTTTCTTCTCTATAAGGACGGGATGCGCGAGCTCTCGTTTCATGAGGGATTAGATCTCGAAGAAATTGGAGATTTTCTCGAGACTATAAAAATAAATGCCGATTTACCTGAAGAGGAAAGCGATATTATCAATTCGCTTTGGGAAAATGATTTTGCCCACATCCGTTATTTTGCCCTGGATGAATTCCTGGACAAGAACATTGGGGGCAGCAACACAGGAAATGATTTAATCCCGGAGAAGGACATTCTTTCAACTGGCAAGATAAAACTCACTCAAAAAGACAAAGAAGACATTAACAAACGTATGGAAATTCTTGCTGTCGATCCGGGAAATGATCTCACAGAAGGGCTGAACACAACCCTTTCCAAAGAAAACAAAGTTACAGAGGCGGCTGCCATCACAAAAGGTGATTTTCCGGAAATTGAAAGGTTGGTGGCCGATGATCGGGAGAATTCCCGTATCAGAGAACTTATCACACTGTTGTTTGAAGTTTTATTTCTTGAGGACCGCAAAGATCAATTCTCGGAAACTCTTAATGTGCTTGATTTGTGCCTCCAGGATACAATCGAAAAGGCTAACTTCTCTCAGGCTTCGCTCATCCTGAATCAGATATTAGAGATAAAGGATGCTGTTCCCGAACAGGCCAGTGAGAAGCTGCTGTTACTGGATAGTATCATCAAAAAAGCCAAGAACACGCCAGCAATCAAAGAGCTGGAACAACTTTTTAATAATGGGAAAATCGAAGATCTTGATCCTTTTCTTGAATATATTCACCTTTTATGCCCCGAATCTATTCCCACCGTAATCAACATCTGGGAAAAGACAGAAGATCTCAATATCAAGAGCAGCATATCTTTTCTTCTTCAGGAAATCGGCGAGAAGCACATCGAGACTCTTGTCGAATTCGCTCAGAACGGCCATGCCTCACTGGCAAGGGAAATCATTGCTATTCTGGGAAAAATCAATAAAACTCATTCTCTCCCGTTTCTAAAAATGTTTTCAATCCATAAGGACAAATCCATCCGACTGGAAACCATTCAAGCCTTAAAAAATATTCATGACAAGGATGGAGACGAAATTCTTCTCGACTTGCTTTTAGATAAAGAAGAGCAAATCAGAATAGCGGCCGTCACCAGCCTGAATTACTTTGGTAATCCCACAGCAGTGAGTCGGATAAGCAACGTCATAGCAAAAAAGGATTTTGACAAAAAAAGCCCGGCTGAAAAAAGAATATTTCTAGATTACTGTGCTCAGAACTCCAACAATGAGATCACTCATCTGTTCCATTCCATTTTGAAAAAAAGGAGCCTCTTTTTTTCCAAGAAAGCCCTTACGACCAGGCTCTGTGTTGTGGCCGCATTAGAAACTATGGCCACTCCAGAAGCGGTGACTATCCTCAAAGAAGGATCTCTTTTAAGGAAAACACGGATTAGAAAAGCCTGTAAGTTTGCACTCAGGAAGCTGGCCGCCAGGCACAGCCAATATCGAGAGGTCAAGGTTATATAGAATGCTCAGCCAACAAGAGAATTATATGGCTGTCGATAGCAGCAACCTGGCAAAAAAGGGTCAGGACATCCTCGTTAGGCTCACTTCGTCCATGAAAACTGCCCAGATCTACGAACTCAACAACCTGACTCTCATAAAACAGGTCAATATCCTTTTCATGTTTATCCAGGACGCGCTCCAGAATGAAAGCGAAGCCAAACTTCAACTTCGAGAAAACACCCTGTTTTTCAACTCTGTCAGGATCAAATATGATTTTGCTACATATGAAAGTTTCAAATTTTTGGCCGCGGAATTCAAAAAAAAAGAAATAGGAGTCATAAGTTTTGATCCCGGGCTCATCGAAGATGAACTCAAAGCCTTCATTGTTTTTTTTGCCAATACGCCTGAAGCAGAAGACCACCCGTTTGAAGTCTTTCAGAAGCAGCTCAAAACCCAGAAGATGGACCATGTCTTTCTGGAAAAACTGCATCCTTTTGAAAAGCTTTCCACTCTGGAAGAAAAGGATGCAAAAAAACTTGCGCAAAAAGTTTTTTTTAAAAGCATCACACACTTGCAGGAAGTTTTTGAGCGAGAAAAGGAACAAAAAAGAGTTCATCTCAAAACAACACGCAGGCTCATGCAGTCCATCGTCAATCTCATCATCCAAGACGAAACCTTTATGGTTGGCCTGTCCAACATTAAAAATTATGATGAGTACACCCTGAATCATTCTATCAATGTCTGCGTCCTCTCTATGTGTCTCGGGAGGAGGTTGGGACTCGACAAACACGAATTGATGGAACTGGGCATCGCATCCTTTTTTCATGATATCGGGAAACTGGAGATCCCTAAAGAAATCCTGGATAAGCCTGGCCGCTTAACCATACAGGAAAGAGAGATCATCGAAAGACATCCCCATCTCGGTGCAGAAATTCTGGTTCGCCTCAAAGAGTTTAGTTATTTACCAGTTCGGGCATTATATGTAGCCCTGGAACATCATTTGAGGTTAGATTTATCGGGATACCCAAAGGTTTGGAAGAAAAATTCTATCAATCTCTACAGTCAAATTGTCGAAATCTGCGACTTTTTTGACGCCGTCACCACCGACCGGCCCTATAGAAAAAGGACATTTACCAGGTATGAAGCCTTGAGTATGATGCTGGAAAAAAGTGGTGAAGAATTTAATCCTCATCTGCTAAAAATCTTTACAAATATGGTCGGTGTATACCCAATTGGATCACTTGTCGCTCTCGATACGGGAGAGATAGGGATTGTTTCCGAAGTTCATTCCGATGTGTCGTCTCTCCTCCAGCCAAAGGTCAAACTCATCACAGACAGCCAAGGGAACAAAATTGATGGAGAAACTGTGGATCTGAGGATTCCACAATCTGAAAAAACCGGATCAACAAGGAAAATCATAAAGTCCCTGAATCCCCAAGAATACAATATTCGGATTTCGGATTACTTCGTCGCCGAAGTCGAACAACCTGCATTTGCGACCTAATCTGGATTATTCAGTTTTTTTGATAGCATCTTCAAAAATTTCTACGCCTTTAAGGGCTAAATCCTCCGTCAATATGAGGGGCGGAAGAAAACGGACCACATTGGAAAAATGCCCTCCAATCTCTATCAAAAGACCGTGTTGATGGCAGATTGTCCTCACCTGACTGGCTAATTCAGGCGCTGGTTCTTTGGTGGCCTTATCTTTGACAAGTTCCACTCCAAGCATTAGGCCCTTTCCCCTGGCCTCACCAATTATTTTAGAATCCTTCTCGATTTCTTTGAGCCAGACCAGCATTTTCTCTCCAAGATTAAGGGAATAGCTGGCAAGATCATTTTCCAACATGAATCTCAAAGCCGCATGACCCGCAGCAAAAGCTAAAACATTCCCACGGAAGGTGCCGATATGTTTACCGGAAGGCCAGGTGTCGAGCTCTCTTCTATAGGCAATCCCCGAAATGGGAAGGCCAACTCCACCGAGGGCTTTGCTCATGGTCATAATATCAGGGACAATTCCAAAATGTTCAAAAGCAAACATCTTCCCTGTGCGGCAAAATCCGGCCTGGATTTCATCGACAATGAGAAGCACGCTGTGTTTCAAACAAATGTCCTTAATTAACGGGAGAAATCGATCGGGAGGCACAATAGATCCTCCCTCCCCTTGGATGGCTTCGATGATGGCCGCCGCGGGTTTGGCCACGCCCGAATGTGGATTTTCCAGGAGATAGTCAAGATATTTGGCACAGTCGATTTCACACGTCTCGGGATTTTTCCCGAAAACACAGCGGTAACAGTAGGCATAGGGAACAAAATGGACATCTGAGAGCAAAGGAAGAAAATCTTCTTTAAAAAACCGTCCGCTGGAGAGTGAAAGGGCTCCTGCTGTCATCCCGTGATAACCACCCTGGAAAGCAATCATAGCGGTCCGTTGGGAATTGTATTTGGCCAGTTTGATGGCCGCCTCTACGGCATCTGAACCTGTGGGACCCCCAAAGAAGACCTTCCCCAGAGAGTCCGGCAGGAGAGATGTGAGGACTTTGACCAAATCCGCTCGAGGAGGTGAGGGGACATCGAGAGAATGAGTGAGTCTGCCAAGCTGTTTGGACACAGCAGCCAGGACCCCGGGATTGGAATGGCCAACATTCATGACACCGGCTCCGCCAAAAAAATCGATGTAGATGTTTCCGTCAACATCTTCGACTGTCGCTCCCTTGGCCAAACTGAGGCCCATGGGTAATCCTTTTGGATAAGAGACGGCCGATCCCTCACAGGCAGATTGAAAATCAAGCAGCTCTTTAGATTTTGGCCCTGGAGGAGTAACCTTAATAAGAGGAGCTTCCGGGAGAGACAGTTTATGGAAATCCATAGCTTGCCTTTCTAATTTATCACTCTCCCCCCACGACCAGCAAGTCTTTTCTCAACCTGTAAGCATCCCTATTTCCTGGTTTCAAGAACGAACTCAAAAACGTGATTAGAAATCAAGTAAGAAGAAATCTGAAAAGGTGGAAGCACTCCACTCGGATTTTTAACGCCATTCCCTCGTGGTTCCTCTCGGCACTTCCGTAACTCTGCACGTATAATTTGCTCACTAAAGAGGGAATTTCCAAAAAGACGCGTACCACTTTTATTAATTCATCCCGTGCTCAGACATACACTGAAGAATCAGGGCCAGGCCTTCCAAACATGAAATACTTTCTACCGACTTCAATTAATATCGAGACTTGTATTCAATTTAGGAAGCCCAGGCCCTAATTCTTCTTCTCGAGGCCCTAATTCTTCTTCTCGACGAACAAAACTCGGTAAGGCTAAATCCTCGGATGTCGCTTTTTCCATCCTCTTCAGATTTCATTTTGCGTGATTTTTCCATCATCTTCCCTGAACTCAATAAAAATATCACGGAAATTAGGGA
>JAUWVG010000353.1 GCA_030617525.1 Candidatus Aminicenantota bacterium
GACGGGATTCGATACCACCACATCTTCAATCCCAAAACAGGATATCCTGCCCAGGGCAAACAGAGTGTGACCGTTGTCGGTCCGGAGGCCCTCCTCTGCGACGCCCTTTCAACCGCACTTTTTGTGACGCCCTATCCTGAAAAACTCCTCCGGAAATACCCAGAATACGGAGCTGTGATTGTGGATTCGGAGGGAACTCTTTCTATTCTTGGAAAGGAATACCCCCTCACTCTCTACTAAGGCTAGCTTATTCACAAGTCGAGGTTGCTACAGATGCGAGGCATCGACCCATGAGATTACCACGTCGCAAGGCTCCTCGTAATGATAGAAAGGAACTGCCGCGTCGCTTTGCTCCTCGCAACGAACGATCGCAGAGAGTGTGGTGCCCCGACCTTGTCATCGCGAGCACAGCGAAGCGATCTCTACAAATGAGATTGCTTCGTCATTTCATTTCTCGCAATGACAGGCCGATCTTTGATTTAACCTCGCCAACAAACAAAGGGAGGCTCACTGATATAAATAAAGGCCAAGCAATCAAGGCGAAATTCTTGAAGATAAAGGAATAGGTTGGAATTTTTTATGAATAATCAGGTTAGATTTTCATAGGCATAATTACATAGATATCTTTAACCTCTTCCTCGACTTCCGGTCTCATCAGGACCGCACTGTTTTCATCTTTCATTTCAAAACAAATCCTTTCCGCTTTCACGGATGTTAGAAAATCCAGAAGATACTGTGAGTTAAAGCCGACCTCAAATTCCTGCCCATCATATTCCACGTCGACCTTGTCCCGCGCTTCTCCGATCTCGGGATTTGATGAGAAAAGGACTATCTGGTTTTTTTGTACACTAAACTTAATTCCTTTAGACCGCTCTGTTGAAAGCAAAGACACCCTTCGGATAGCATCGGTAATTTCGTCTCTTAAGAAGGAGATAATATGTGGATTGTCTTTTGGAATGACCGCTTCATAATTTGGAAATTTTCCTTCGATAATCCTGGAGATAAGAGTTCTGTTGTTGACCTTAAAAAAGAGGTTATTTTCATCTAAATCAAATTCCAGTTTTTCATCTTCAAATTTTCTCATCTCGCCCAGGGTTTTTTTTGAGACGATTCCCCTGATTTCTGTATCCACATTGAGCCCTTCAAGGACAGAGGATGTATAGGCAAGTCGATGTCCGTCCGTGCTGATCAACTCTATTTTTTTATCTGAGAGAATCATGAGGGCGCCATTAAGATAATATCTTTGTTCCTGTGTGATGGCAAAGTAAACCCGATCTATCATTGTCCTAATTGTCCCTAGGGGGAGAACGATGTTTTTTTCAAATTTTGGCTCGGGAACTTGCGGATAATCGTCCTTGGGTAAACAGAGGACCTTGAACTGACTGGCCCCTGAAGTGATTTCCATAATGAGGTTTTCATTTTCTTTAAAATGGACCGTTTGTCCTCCCGTTAGAGCCCGGACAATCTCAAAGAGTTTTTTTCCAGAGACTGTCAATGAGCCCTGTTCTTCCACTTCAGCCTGAAAATGTGTCTTCAGACCAACTTCTAGGTCTGTGCCTGTCAGCTCCACTTCGTTCTCTGCTACAGTCATCAGTATATTTCCGAGTATCGGCATTGTACTTCTTTTTTCTACTATTCCTTGAAGAAGTTGGAGTTCCTGGAGAATGTTTTCTTTTGTGATTGAAAATTTCATTTTTCCACCTTTTATCTCTCTTCTTTATTCTTATTATATATATTTAATTATAAGTAAAGGTTAAGTAATAAGAATAATAAAAGCAAATGAAATGTGCAAAACTTTCCTAACCTAAAGTTATATTAACGGATATACTCAATTATTCTGTTTATTTTTTTGTTGAAATCCGAATCTTTTTCCTTAAGTCTTTCGATTTTTCTTATACTGTGGAGAACTGTAGTATGATGTTTTCCACCGAATTTTTTTCCGATTTCAGGAAGAGAAGTTCGGGTCAATTCTTTAGAAAGATACATAGCTATCTGGCGTGGAAAAGCCACCGTTGGAGAGTTGTTTTTGGATTTGAGTTTAGAGAGCTTAATTTTATATTCATAGCTGACAATTTTCTGAATTTTTTCTACTGTTATGATATTTGTTTCCGCTTCAAGCAGACTCTTTAGGGCGTCTTTTGCTACATCCAGATCTATTTTTTCTCCTTTGAGCGAAGAGTAGGCAATGACTCTGCGGAGATATCCTTCCAGCTCTCTGATATTGGAGTGTGCTTTATCTGCAATAAACAGCGCAACACTTTCTGGAATATCTATTCCCTCCAAATCAGCTTTTTTATTGAGGATTGCAATGCGGGTTTCAATGTCTGGGGGTTTAAGATCCGCAATCAAGCCCCATTCAAACCGGGAGCTGAATCGTTCCTCGATACTCGGAATCTCTTTTGGTGGGCAGTCGCTGGAGATAACAATTTGTTTTTGATTGTCATAAAGATGATTGAATGTGTGAAAAAATTCTTCTTTTGTTCTTTCTCTTCCAGCAAGATAATGGATATCGTCAATGAGAAGAACATCAATAGTTCGGTATTTTTCCCGAAAATCGAGCACCTTTCCGTACTGCAGATGGTTGATCAGGTCGTTCATGAATTTTTCGATTGTAATATACATAATCCTAAGGCGGCGGTTGACATTGAGAAGCTGATGCCCGACAGCATTCATTAAATGTGTTTTTCCCAGTCCGGCTCCTCCATAGATGTAGAGAGGATTGTAGGCTTTTGCTGGGATTTTGGCGATAGCAACGGCGGCGGCATGACAGAATTGATTGCAAGAACCGACAACAAAATTTTCAAAGGTGTAATTGGGATTCAAATTTGGATTGAGAAGATGTCCATGTTTTGATTTCCTTTCCTGAGGAGATTTTCTCATAAAAGACGATGACGAGTCATCGTAAATGTACTTAATGTTAACTGATTTTCCAAATAAATCCTGAGAACAACGCTGGATCAAGCTTGTGTAGTGAAAAGACAGCCAATCTTTAAAATATGAATTGGGGACCTTGATATAGAGATCTGTGTCTTCCTGTCCGATATAGACCGTTGGTTCAAACCAAGTCTCGAAACTGTTGGTGTCGATCTGTTCTTTTAAAATCCCCTGAATTTGAAGCCAAGGGTTTTGTTTATCTTGATTTTCCATGTCGGCGATTCAGATTTCCACAGGTTTTTCCACACATGTGGAAAACCCCGTTTGCTGATAAGCGTAGCAAAAAGCTCGCTTATATTATCATCCCGTTTTTTGAAATTCAAGACAATTGTGAGTTTTTTTTAAAAAAGAATAAATCGGCTTAAAAATCAAACCCAATCCAGATTTTTGCCTTTAATTTACCAATATCTAACCCGTTGAGGTCGTTGAATTGAAAAGGGTGACTCATGTCAGGGATTTCAAACCTCTTGACAAAGTCGAGGTGGATCGGAAAACCCAGAAAGAAAAACTGAAATCCAAAACCATACGAGCCGATAGCGTCAAATTGCACCAGAGGTGAAAATGGATCATTTGCATATCGGAACATCTTGGCCGGCCATCCCTTGAGTTTTGATCTTCCCACATCCAAAAAGAGCGTTCCGCGGATTGGCCCGATTTGACCGATAGGCGTTGTCGCCGAATGGAACACGGGAAAACGGAATTCAAGGTTTGTGTACCAGCCCTCGTTGCCGATTTGAGAGTAGTAGTAGAGCGTACGAATCTCATTGTTTCCACCAAAATAGAAAATGTATGGATTCTTGCCCCTGCTGGCAAAACCATAAAATCGGGCGGCAAAAAGAGAGTTGGGGCTGATATTGAGATATTTCCGCACATCAAGCTGAACCGTGGTATTCTGGATGAATTTATCGCTAACCGGCAGGGTCTGAGCCAGCGATATCCTGAAAGTGTGTCCGGACAGAGGTCCATACTGG
>JAUWVG010000142.1 GCA_030617525.1 Candidatus Aminicenantota bacterium
AGATTTCTCAGGAAGAATCCCCATCTCCGTGATTTTTTAAGAGTTCTGGGAAGATGATAGAGAAATTCGTATGGAGGACGAGCGGGCATGGTTCATCTTCAGAAGGAAGATGAGAGCGAGGAACGGAATCGAGCGAGTTTTCCACGCTGGGGAAAACTACGCGTGATTTCTTATCACTTTACAGAACTCGTCCTTGAAATCACGGAGATGGAAATGCTTTTTTGACCTTGGGAATTCAATGTGATAAATACCAGAAAGACTATTGATTCATTCTCGGGAGGAAACATGAGCACAATTTCCCGGCGAAGATTTTTACAGACATTAGCGGTTGGTTCGGCTGCAGCCGCGAATTTTTCTTGTTCGGAAAGAGACAAAAGCAGACGCCCCCTGAATCTCCTCTTTATTTTGACTGATCAGCAGCCTGTCTCTACTCTTGGCTGTTATGGAAACCTTCTTAATCCTACACCCCATCTTGACCATCTTGCCGAGACAGGAACACGATTCACAGATTTTTATATTGGAGCCTTTCCCTGCAGCCCATCCAGAGCCAGTATATTGACAGGATGCTATCCACAGAGACATGGTGTGACAACCAACAATGTGATCCTTTCTGAAAAGATTCCTTCTCTTGGATTTCTTTTGCGGGATGCGGGTCGTGCAACAGCCTACTTTGGAAAAAGTCATCTCAGCGGCCATATGTATAGGAATGTCCCTGAACGAAAACCATATGATGGCCGGTGGTTTTTTCGCCGAGTTCCAAACGAGACCGGGTTTGTCTATGAGACGATTGAAGGAGGAGTAGGTGAGGACCAACCGATCCTCGGTTTTGATACATGGGCAGGAGGTTGGAAACAGTATCACGAGTATCTTGAAAGGGTGGGATTGGGTGAGCTTTTAGCTCGCAGACCAAAACCAGGAAATCACAATGACCTTCCCAGTGGGCCAAACACAGAACACCGGTACTCGCTATTACCGGCGGAACATCATATGGCCTCTTTTTTTACACAAAAAGCCGAGCAGTTTATCCGCAGCCGGCGTGGAAGCACTCAACCATTTTCTCTTTTTCTTTCCTATTATGGGCCGCATCTTCCAGTGGCTCCTCCAAAACCGTGGGATACGAAGTATTCAATCGAGCAGTGTCCTCTTCCGTCCAATTTTTTTGATCTTCTTGAAGGGAAACCCGAGCATCAGAGGACCAATAAGGTTTGTTATAAACTTCCCAATTGGTCAAAGGATCAGTTCCAGGACTATATCCGCCGCTATTATGGGTATTGTGCCTACCTCGATACACAAATCGGGCAGGTTCTTAATGCTCTATCTGAAACGGGTTTAGATCAGAACACTATTGTTATTTTTACTTCTGACCATGGGGATATGCTTGCCGCTCACGGCATGGTTTATAAAATGAATAGGAGCGGTTATCAGGAACTGGCAAATGTGCCTTTTATCATCCGTATTCCAGGGGTGACAAGGCCGGGCTCGGTTGTCCGGAGTTTATCAAGCAGTGTCGATATTTTCCCTACACTGATCGAGATGTTTGGACTTCCACATATTGAAGGTCTGCATGGAAAGTCGTTTTCCAAGGTTCTGAAATGGCCTGAATCCTCTTTCCGTGAACGGATTTTTGTCCACTGGGCCAATGACTCATTCGTGACCTTTGACGGACGATGGAAGTATGCCCTCCACTGGAACGATGATGTGGATGAGTTATATGACCTGGAAAATGACCCGGGTGAGCTGCTTAATCTCTGGAAAAATCTTCGCTATAAAGAGAATGTGCGGCAGAGCCGGCAGGCAATTATTGACTGGCTGTATGAGACAGATCATCCCTATGCTGAACTCATTGAAAGAGACAAAAGAGAAGAGAGGATATAGTGAAAACAGACCGGCTGGCCTCTTTAGATGTTTTTAGAGGGGTAACCATTGCCGGTATGATCCTTGTGAACAATCCCGGAAGTTGGAGTTTTGTCTATGCGCCGCTGAAGCATGCAAAGTGGCATGGATGGACGCTGACAGATCTCATTTTTCCGTTTTTCCTCTTTATTGTGGGGGTGTCGATCACGTTTTCATTCTCGAAAAGAATAAATGATGGGGCCATTTCTTCCGCTCTTTATGTCAAGATTTTGAGAAGAACAATTTTATTGTTTGCCGTGGGTTATTTCCTCAGAGTTTTTCCTTCATTCAATTTTGAATCTATGAGAATCCCCGGGGTTCTTCAGCGCATTGCTCTCTGTTACTTATTTGCTTCCCTGCTGTTCCTCAAAGTCAGACCAAAAGGGCGAGTGGCTTTCACGTTATTTCTTCTTGCTGGCTACTGGGCTGTGATGAAACTTGTTCCTGTGCCAGGCTATGGGGCCGGGGTTCTGGAATTTGAAGGTAATTTATGCGGTTTTATTGATACGAAACTTCTTGCTGGGCATCTCTATAAAACAACCTTTGATCCTGAAGGGATTTTAAGCACTTTTCCGGCTGTAGCTACGGCACTGTTGGGTACACTTGCTGGAGATTGGCTGTTGTCAAAGAGAGGCCAGCGGAGAAAGGTGGTGGGTCTTTTTGTGGCAGGAATAATTTTTGTGGTTTTAGGTCTTTTCCTTCATCCTCTGTTTCCCATCAACAAACAGCTGTGGACGAGTACGTTTGTTATTTTTACGGCCGGAGCAGCTTTGATAGTCCTAGGATTGTGTTACGGGATTAATGATATTTTGGGACAAAAGAAATGGGCCTATCCTTTTCTAGTCTTCGGGACAAATGCGATCGCCGTGTATGCAGGTTCAACGCTGATGGTCAAACTGGTCGCATTGATACATGTATCGGTTTGCGGAGAAACAATGTTTTTGAGGAGTTTTATTTACAATAAACTCCTTGTGCCTTGGGCAGGGCCGCTAAACGGTTCTTTTTTGTATCCCATAATTCTCCTTCTGATCTGGTTCGCCATCCTCCACCCGCTCTACAGAAAGAAGATATTCATTAAAATTTAAGGATCATCTCCAAAAAAGATGGTAGGATTCAAGGGGTCAAGGGGTCAAGGGATCAAGGGGTCAGAGATTCGAGCAAAACACTTATTAAATCGTCAAAAAAAACACTTGAATCCTCGAACCCTGGAATCCTCGAATCCTTTGCATCTCAGGATAATTGAAATGTTGGAAATATCTGCTAAAATAGATAAGTAAGTTTTAATAGAAACAAGATAGAGAGGACGAGTCGTGAAAATCTCTTCTAGATTTATAAAGTTTTATTGTTTCTTCTTGCTTGTCTGTCTAAGCTTTCTTTATGTTTCCTCTCCGGTTCATGCTCAGTATTTTGGGCGGAACAAAGTCCAGTATGAATCTTTCGACTTCAAATTGATAAAGACGGAACACTTCGACATCTTTTTTTACCCCGAATTGGCGAAGATGGCACCTATTGCGGCCCGCATGGCCGAACGATGGTATTCCCGTCTTTCCAGAATTTTCAGTTACAATCTCAGAGACCGGCAGATCTTGATACTCTATGCCAGTTCGCCGCATTTTCAGCAGACATCGGCCATTTCAGGTATTCTCGGAGAGGGCACAGGGGGAGTGACGGAGATGTTCAAAAGACGCATTGTTCTTCCCCTTGGCGCATCTCTTGGTGAATCGGATCATGTGATCGGTCACGAGCTGGTTCATGCCTTCCAGATAGACATGTCCTCTATGGGAAATCCGGGATTTTCTTCACAGCCGCCCAATGCTCTGCGTCTTCCATTGTGGATGATCGAGGGCCTTGCCGAGTACCTGTCGATTGGCGCTGTTGATTCTTTGACGTCCATGTGGATGAGAGATATCACACGCCGTGAAGAACTGCCGACCGTTAAAAAACTGATCAACACATACAAGTATTTTCCCTACCGCTACGGGCAGTCCTTATGGGCTTACATCACGGGAAAATGGGGGGATATGAAGGTTCCCAGCCTAATGAAATCTGCGGGACTGTCCGGAAACTATGAACAGGCTATCCAGACAACGCTTGGTATTTCATTAGCAGATCTGTCTAAGGAATGGCATGATGCGATGAAAAAAGCCTACAATCCTCTTATTGAATTGACGCAGATTCAGGATCCATCCAGTCGGCTGCTGTTCAAGGGCACAGAGCTCAACAGGTTGAATGTGGCTCCTTCGCTGAGCCCTGATGGGGAACAAATCGTTTTTCTGTCAACTCGAGATATGCTGTCCATCGATATGTTCTTGGCCGATGCCCGGACCGGTAAGATCAAACGTAAACTTATCAGCACGGCTGTCGATCCTCATTTTGAGAGCATCCAGTTCATCAAGTCTTCGGGAGGATGGGATCCCCAGGGGCGGCGATTTGTCTTTGGGGCCATCAGCAAGGGGCAGCCGATTTTATCCATAGTTGATGTGGTGAAGAATTCAAGAGAGAAGGAGATTATGTTTCCCGATTTAGGGGAGATACTGAATCCAACCTGGTCACCGGACGGACAGTTTATCTCCTTTTCCGCTCTATCGGGAGGAGTCTCGGACCTTTTTATCTATGATCTTGAGACCGATGTTTTAAGGAAAATGACGGATGATCCTTTTGCCGATATCCAACCTGCCTGGTCTCCGGATGGAAGCAAAATTGCATTTGTAACAGATCGATTTTCAACAGATTTGTCCATTCTCAGTGTGGGAAAATACGAGTTGGCTCTCCTTGATCCTGAATCCGGACAAATCGAAAAAATTCAAGGTTTTGCCCGCTCTTACAATATCAATCCTCAGTGGTCTCCCGATGCCGGAAGCCTGTATTTTATTTCGGATGAGAGCGGCATTGCGAATCTTTATAAAATCGATTTAGGACAGGAAAAAATCAGACAGATGACAAATCTGTTTACCGGAATCAGCGGAATTGCGTCATTAAGTCCTGCCCTCTCTGTTGCACAACAATCAGGGGATCTCGCCTTCAGTCTGTACGAGGAAGGCTTCTACAGCCTGTATTCCATGGATGGATCTAAAAAATTTGATGGTACTGAGGACCTTGTGGCTTTTGGCGATATCATGCCTGCAGTTCTTCCTCCTAGAGAAAAAGGAGGAGGGGAGATTTCGGGTCTATTGAAAAATCCTCTGTATGGGCTCCCGGAGGAACAAATCTACGAGGTCGAAGACTATGAACCAAAATTATCTCTTGACTATATCAGCCCGCCTCAGTTGGCCGTAGGAGCGGATCGGTTTGGAACATATGGAGGTGGTGGAATGCTCATGTTCTTTAGTGACATCCTTGGATATCACAGCCTCTCTTCGATGGTGCAGGTGAGCAGCCGAATAGAAGATTCCTCCTTTCTCGTGGGTTTTCAGAATAGTAGATCCCGGTTCATGTGGGGCGGGGTGGCACAGAGAATTCCTTACATTTATGGTGGATACTCCATGGGTATATCTGAATTATATGGTGAGCCTGTGTATATCGAACAGGAGTATATTTACCGGCAGATCAATTATCAGCTGTCTGGGTTTGCCTCCTATCCGTTCAGCAAAATGCTGCGTTTTGAGCTTTCTGGCGGCTATCGGTTTCTCGATTTTGACAATGATGTGTACACGAATGTCACGTCTATGATTGACGGAATGATGTTATACAGAGACAGAGAGAATCTTCCGGCTCCTCCAAGTCTCCATTTTGCCTTCGGCTCGGCGGCATTGGTTTATGACTCTTCGATCTATGGTGCTACGAGCCCACTTTTGGGACAGAGCTACCGGTTTGAAGTTGCCCCATATGTCGGATCCATTTCTTTCACCAATATACTTGCTGATTATCGAAAATACTTCTTTCCTGTCCGTCCTTTCACTGTTGCTTTCCGGTTTCTCCATTATGGGAGGTACGGAACAGGTGCCGATGATAGTCGTCTTTATCCTATGTTCCTTGGCTATGAGAGTCTGGTGCGCGGATACAATTATGGGTCTTTCAGCATCGAAGAAGTGGAAGGTGGAGGAGAAAATTCTTTTACCCTTGACCGCCTGTTCGGCAGCAAACTGATGGTGGCCAACATTGAATTGAGATTTCCTCTTCTCAGAGTGTTGGGGATCGGAAAGGGTTATTACGGCACACTGCCCCTCGAATTTACGGCTTTCTATGATGTGGGATTGGCCTGGTCGAACGAAGAGTCACCATGGTTTAACGAAGGAATCCGGAGACCGGTCTCCAGTGCGGGAGTGGGTCTACGCATGAATGTTTTTGGCTACATGATCCTTGGTATCAGCTATGTCCATCCCTTTGACCGGCCCATGAAGGGATCTTATTTCCAGTTTACGATCATGCCCGGATTTTAATCCATCGATTCAGCCCAATTCTGTTGGTTTTAAATTGTCCCTTGAATTATTTTAAAAAAAAGTCTATGAGACAGACCCTCTGCTGTGTTCTAGATGTGGAGGACAGATGTCAATAATCTCCTTTATAGAAGATCATAAAGTCATAGACAAGATAATCTTCCACCTTAAACTGATCTTCATGGCTGAACGGCCTCC
>JAUWVG010000121.1 GCA_030617525.1 Candidatus Aminicenantota bacterium
GAAAAAGCGATGGACAAAAACTGCCAGGTGGAGCATATCAATCCTCCGCTTTCACTCGGCAGATACGGCAAAATCGGAGCACTGCTTAGGTACAAAACATAAAAATCAAGCCCGTGCTTTTTTCTCTCTGAATTTCACGCGGTCAAAGTAGCTATAAATTATAGGGATGTTAAACAGCGTGAGAAAAGTTGTGGCGACCAATCCTCCGACAACCGTAATCGCCATCGGCGCTCTCATCTCGGATCCTTGAGACACACTCAAGGCCATGGGCAGCATGCCCATAATTGTCGTCAGAGCCGTGATCAAAACAGGCCTCAGCCGGACGGAACACGCCTGCAGAATGGCTTCTTTTTTCTCGATCCCTCTCCTCTTCAGTTGATTGATATAATCCACCATAACGATTCCATTGTTGACCGATATCCCGGCCAGCATGACAAAGCCGATCATCACTGGGAGACCGATTGGTTTGCCGGTAATGAGCAGAGCCAACGCCACGCCGGTAAAACCAAGTGGAATGGTGAACATGATGATAAAGGGATGTTTAAAAGACTCAAACTGAGAGGCCATGATCATATAGACCAGCAAGATGGCGAGGGCAAAGGCTCCAAGCATAATCTTGATGGCTTCCTTCATATCCTCATATTGGCCCCCAAATTCAATAAAATAACCGGGAAGGAGAGTCTTTTCGATAGGAGCAATCCTCTCTTTGATATCGGCAGCCACACTCCCAAGATCTCGCCCCACAATGTTGGCCAGAACAGAGACATTCCTTGCCTGATTCTCTCTGGTTATCTGAATCGGCCCCTCTCCCTTGGAAATTGAGGCCACCTGATCTAACCGGATCATCTGATTGGTTGGAGTTTTAATCGGAATGTTTCTTATGTCATCGATAGTGTCACGGTACATGGAGTTAAAGCGAACACGGATATCGATCTCGTCACTGCCATCCCTGAAACGCGTAGCAATTTTTCCCAAAGATGCCGTCTGAACGGTGTTGGCAATCTGACTGACCATCAAGCCCATCCGGGAGGCCTCCTCCCGGTTGATCGTGATTTGATATTCAGGTTTGCCTTCCGCCATTGAATGGATGACATCCCTCAATCCCTCCACATCCCGGATTTGAGCGACGATCGTATTGCCTATGTCCTTGAGCACATCGAGATCGCTGCCGAATATTTTTATGTCAATCGGTGCTGTAGAGCCGCCCATCATCATCTGGCTCATATCTAAGGCTTCAAATTTAACATTCTTCATTTTGGGAAGTTTTTTCCGGATTTCTTCAAGGACTTCCAGATCGGATAGTTCTCTATCCATCTGACCGACAAGGCCAATCCAGAGCAGCCCTTCATGGGTGCCGGTTGCACTAAATCCCCCCCCGGCATCCGAGGGATTCTCTTCAGCCTGGGAGCCAACCTGTGCAGAAATCGATTCCACTTCAGGGAAAGAAGCGACAATTTCTTCCGCAACCTTCACCACACGGTCGGTCTCTTCCAGAGAAGTTCCCACAGGCAGTTTAACCTTAAGCATAATCATATCCATGTCTTGGGCCGGCATAAATTCCGTTCCCACAAAAGAAATGAGAACAAATGACAGCAAAAAAAAGCCCAGCGTCGCCGACAGAACCAGGCCCCTTCGACGAAGAGTCTTGTTGAGCATGTTTCTGTAAAAATCTCTCATCCGTCCAAACTCTCTCGATCGTGGATTTACTTTGCTTGCGGCATTCTTGCTATTCCTATTTTTAAACAAAAGGGATGCCACCATAGGCACGATTGTCAGAGCCACAAACAGCGAGGCAAGCAGTGAAAACGTTATAGACAGCGCCAGCGCCTGTGTCATTTTTCCCGTAATCCCTTTTGCAAAGATCATGGGGAAAAACACGGCAATCGTCGTCAGAGTTGACGCCGTTATTGCCATCCCCACCTCTGAAGCCCCGCGTTTTGCCGCCTCCTTCTTATCGGCGCCTTCTTCCAGATGCCGGAATATATTTTCGATCACCACAACAGAATTATCAACCAGCATCCCGACACCCAAGGCTAAACCTCCAATAGTGAGAAGATTCAAGGTGTACCCGGCAAGATACATGGCGATAAATGTCGTGATCACCGAGAGGGGAACGGCCAGGCCAATAGTAAAGGTCGGCCGCCAGTCCCGGAGAAACACAAGAATAAAAAAGATGGCCAAAAGACCTCCAACCATGGCGTTTTTGCCTGTCTGGCGTGTGACCATCTGGATCATCTCTGACTGATCCATCCAGGGAAAAAACTTCACATCAGAGGGCAGCCTCTTTTGAATCTCTGCCAGCTCTTTATTGACAGCCTTGGCCGCTGTGACTGTATTGGCTCCTGATCGTTTACTGATCATGTAGATGACCCCGTCTGTTCCCTGAATTCTGGCCCTGAACCGGCTGTCCTTGAGTGTATCCCTGACTTCGGCCACATCCCTCAGATAGACGGGTTGACCTGTCAAAGTGGTGCCTACGACCGTGTCTTGGATATCAACAATGGATTTGAATTCTCCCACCGTCCGGACCAAAAACTCAGAATACCTTTCGATGATGTGGCCGGCAGGCAGGTTTAAATTTTCCATACGCAAAGCCATAAGAATCTGATCCATGGAGAGATTTATCGACTCCAACGCTGTTTTGTCGATATCGACAAGAATTTCTCTGACATCGGTGGAATACACCATCACAGAGGCAACTCCATCAATTCTTTCCAGTCTCGGGGCCACCTCATCCTCAATCAGGTCCATCAAGTCCTGTGTAGGCATATTGGACGTTATGCCGCCAAATATGATGGGAAACTGGGACATATTGAATTTAACGACAAGAGGTTCTGAAGCTTCCTCGGGAAGGAAGTTCTCATAAAGCCCTATCTGGTCTCTGACATCCTGCGCGGCAAAATCCAGATTCGTCCCCCACTCAAACTCGATCATAATAATCGAAACACCTTCGCTCGTTGTTGAACTGACCTTCTTCACCCGGTTGACAGTCCCAGTGATCTGTTCGAGCGGCCTTGTGATCGTGTTTTCAATATCTTCAGAAGAGGCTCCGCTGTAAGTGGTGATGAGAGATACAGTCGGGAATTCGAGTTCTGGGAAAAAATCGAGCCCCAACTCTGTAAAGGCGATTCCTCCCAGAACAACCAGGATCATCGCCAGCATAGCTGTTGTAACTCTTCGATTGACTGAAAACTCCGGTATCTTCATTGGACAACCTCTTTGATTTCGATTCGTGTACCATCGTCCATACTGTAATTGCCTTCGACAATGACGAGGTCTCCTTCGACAAGTCCGCTGACAATTTCCACCATCTCTGCATTCTGAATACCAAGAACCACATCCCTTTTCTCAGCCTTATCTCCATCGGCCACAAAGACAAATTTATTGTCGATCACGGCTTTCTGCGGCACGGCAAAAACATTCTCATGAATTTCCACTTCAAATGTCACTTCGCCAAACGTATTCGGCCTGAGAACGAGATCCGGATTATTCACCTGGACTTCGACACGAAATTTTTTTGTCATATTATCTGCGGCCAGGTTGACCACAGATACCTGCCCATTAAATATTTCATCAGGGAAAACGCTGACTTTAAGCAGGGCAGGTTGTCCTTTAGTAATACGGACAACATCCTGGTGTGAGACATCGATGCCAATCTTGACACGATAAAAATCCAACAAAGTCAAAACACCGGCTCCCCCCATCATCGGATTGATCATATCGCCAACGTCAGCACTTCTTGCCGCTATAACCCCGCTAAACGGGGCCCTCATAAGAGACACCTCCAACTGGTGATTGGCTAAATTTGAGGCTGCCTTGGCCTGCTGGAGTTGAGCCTCAGCCGCTTCAAATGCGAGGTTGATTTTTTCAGCCTGCTGTTCAGAGACCGCATTTTCCCGGCTTAACCGGTCCATGCGATCCACATTCCGCTTGGCATCGTTATAGTTGGCCTCAGCCACTGCAACACCGGCTTTAGCCTGATCAAGCTGAAGGCAAATAGCCCGCGTATCCAGTTCAGCCAGCAGCTGTCCTTGCTGAACCCTGTCTCCCTCTTCCACATAGATCGACGCGATCTTTCCAGCTACATCAGGAGTGATGTTTATTTCTTTCGAGGCTTCAATTTGACCCATGTAAAAAAGGTTTTCTGAAATTCGCTGTCTTTTTACCTTGTAGACTTTGACTGGGGCAGCCCCAAAACTCTCCTCTACAGCCTCTTCCTGAGAATCAGGAGGTTGGCAAGACAATATAAATAAAGCCGCAAAAACCAAAGTCAAAATTTTTTCAACTAAAGATCTCTTCATCACTTTCCTCCGTATTTCATTTGTCTACGAAAAACATTCCCGTTGTTCTAATCTTTTAATTTATTAATCCAATACCTATGGCCTTATCCAGTTCAGCTCTTGACAAAACAAAGTCATATAGAGCCTGGGAATAGTTGGTTTTAGCCTGAGTCAAAGCCGCTTGAACCGAACTGACATCCAGGGTTGTCGCCAGTCCTTCCGAATAATTCAGCTCGGCGATCCGGAGACTTTCCATAGCTTGTTCTACATTTTTCTCCTGGGACATAAGGGACTCCCTGGCTTCAGAAAGCTTCAAAACAGCCTGCCGGACTTCGAAGAGGATCATGTCTTCCAGGCCTTTTTTACTGAATTCGAGTTCTTTGATTAAGGATTTTGATTTTGCAATCTGAGCTTCAGCCAAGAAACCACTAAAAATCGGAACGGACATAGCTAGATTAACAGAATAATAGGACTGCCAGTCTTCCTCCTTAAATGTCAATGTGTCTGCCCAAACATTGTAAGCGCCCTGGATGGCAACAGTTGGAAATTTCGAGGCTTTTGACATTTTCAGCATTTCTCCGGCCATCATTTTTTGGTACTTGAGCTGCTGGATTTCCGGTCTTTTTATGAGTGCGGATGTCAGCGCTTCTTCCAGATTCGGTTCGAAAGGCTCGTAGGTCAATTCACCTTGAATGTCCAAGGGCTGAGACAGATCCAGACCGAGGAGAGTTTTTAAACTGAGCTCAGCGACTTTAAGACTGTTTTTTGCACGAATCTGCTGGGGTTTCAAATTGGCCAACTGGACTTCAGACCTTAAAAGGTCAAATTTGGAGGCCATGCCAACTTCATACAGGGTTTTCACATTATGAACATGTTTTTCAGCGACAATTACGGCTTCTTCTGATACTTTGACAAATTCCCGGGCGAGAAGCACACCAAAAAAGGCTCTTTTCGTATTAAATACTGTCATATATTCAGACTGTCTCATGGATTCTTCTGTGGACAAATGGTTATATTTAGCCTGTTTGTAACCTGAGACCAGCCGTCCGCCCGTGTATATCGGGACAGAGAGAGAAAACGAGAACTGGTTATCTCTTGTAAAATCCATCTCGACTTTTTGAGGCGGTTCTCCAGGAATAAAAGAGGGAAACTCCAGTATAAAAACTTTTTCCTTCAGGGACCGGAGGCCAGTGGCGTTCAATGAAGGGAAAAAACCTGCCGAGGCTTCTTTGATCATCGACCTGGCTCCTTCAACCCGTTCCTCAGAAGCCAGATGGGAAGGATTCTGGGACAGAGCGAATTGAATACATTCTTCGAGAGTCAGCGTCATTTTTTCTTGTGAAAACGCAAATAATGAGGCCGTTAAAATGAGGACCGCGTTTAACAATAATTTCCCCGTTTTCTTCATTTTTCTCTCCTTATTTGATGTGTCTATGGTTTTTTATTCCATTCAAGAAAAAATCATAGAGAAGTGTTGAGCTCTTCTCTATGCTGAAAGTCCTTTCTCTGAAAATCTCTCCAAATGAAAAACCCCGCAGCAGGGCTCCGAGGATCTCGCTTGCTTCTTCTGCATCCATGTCTCTAAACTCTCCGGAATCAATGCCTTCCTGAATGGTGGATGTGATGGCCTGAGAAAATTCTTTTCCCTTATCCATAAATTTTTTGGGAATCCGTGCATGTACAGTCGAATGAGACAACGGCTCTTTCGGGTCCATGCCCAATATTTTCTTCATCGCATCTTTTTCTGTATAAAAAATCCGGGAGACACTTTTCTTTTTTGAAAAGACCTGAAGGAGCAACTGGATTAGTTCTTTGAGCTTTTCTTCAGCACTTAAATCTTTGCTTCTGAGCTCCTCCAATTCTTGTACAGCTTCATCAAAGGAATTCAGAATGACATCGAAAAATAAATCCCTTTTGCTCTTAAAGTATCTGTAGAGTGTCGCTTTGGAGAACTGAGCTTCTGCCGCGATTTCATCCACTGTCGTCAGGGAATAACCCCTCTGGGAAAACACTTTTTCTGCAGCCTCAAGGATAAAAAGCCGATTGTCCTCAGCTCTATGCTTTTTTCTTTCATCACGTGAATATTTTTTTGCCATTATCAATACCTCGCAGTTCATTAGCTAAACTATAGAGTTTACTTATTAAACTGAATAGTAAACTTAACAGAGATCTCTCGTGGTGTCAACACTAGAATGAAACACGTAAGCACGTCCAAATCCGTTAGTTTAGAGAGTTCTGGGAAGATGATGGAGAGATTACAGAAGAAAAACCTAAAGAGGTGGAAGCGCTCCACTCGGATTTTTAACGCCATTCCCTCGTGGTTCCTCTCGGCACTTGCGTAACTCCGCGCACTTGATCTTAACATTACATAGAGAATTGCCAAAAAGATGCGTACCACTTTTGTTACAATCTCTCGTGCTCAAACATACTCAGTGGCCGACACAGTCGCCTTCCCTCGATGAACAAAACTCGGTAAGGCTAAATCCTCGGATGTCGCTTTTTCCATCCTCTTCAGATTTATACTCACTTGATTTCTCCATCATGCCTGCCTAGATACTCTGTGCCGAGTACCGCCGCTCTTGTCAACACCGGGTTTGTTCTATTGACCATGATTTGATATATTAACCAGGATGAATGCACAAGATCCTTTAGACCTCTCCCTTGTTATCCCTGTATTTAACGAGGCGGA
>JAUWVG010000365.1 GCA_030617525.1 Candidatus Aminicenantota bacterium
ATAAAATCTAAACTCAACTCCATAGTTATTCCCATCGGAATCAAAAGTTAAACTGTGTTCATAGTCGGCGTTGTAGATTCCCACGTAAGCATCACTGATCTGTTGATAGACTTCATCTCGGATTTCTCTTCCCATTCTATCTGTCAATTCTGAGGCATACCAGTTTCTAAGCAGATTGACTGACCACGTAGAATAGTGAACATCAATCTCAAATTTACCTTCTAAGCTGTCTTGAGGAAGCTCCGGAAGTTTAACCTCTGGCTCCTTTTCTTGAGCAACACTGAACGAATTTAAAATCAGTACAATACATAAAATCAAATAACAACGGTTTTTTGTTCCTGTGAATAATTTCATTTTAAACTCAACTTTTTTATTTTAGCGCATCTCTACCGCAAAAAAAAGAGATTCCGGTGTTCATCCTTCTTTTAGTCGAGCTTTCCCCCCTAAAAATGCAATAAACTATTCACCGATAATTTTGACTAGAACACGCTTCCTGCGGCATCCGTCAAATTCTCCGTAGAAAATCTGTTCCCAGGGACCAAAATCCAAACGTCCGTTAGTGACAGCCACTACAACTTCCCTTCCCATAATGGACCGTTTTAGATGGCCATCAGCGTTATCTTCACCGGTTCTGTTGTGAAAATACTGAGAAACAGGTTCGTGTGGAGCCAGCTGTTCCAGCCAGTGTTCGAAATCTTTATGCAGGCCGCCTTCATCATCGTTGATAAAAACACTGGCCGTGATATGCATAGCATTGACAAGACAGAGCCCTTCTTTGATTCCGCTTTCATGGACAAGATTCTCAACATCAGGAGTAATATTGATAAAATCCCGTCTTTTTTCGACTTGAAACGTCAAATACTCAGTGTGTGATTTCATCATATTACCAGTCTTTGACCAGTGCCATAATGAGATCGGTCAGGGCATTGAGATCACTGCGGTGAATCTTTTCAATAAAGGAATGTGAATACGTTCCCGGCCAGGAGAGCGGAATATCCACCGTTCCTTGAGAAACAAATACGGATCCATCATTGCCGCCGCGAGTGTTTCCCAAATGAGTGGGGATATTGTTCTTACGGGCTATGTCCATCACTTTTTTGAACTCGATTTGTGGAGCGATAATGCTGGTGTCAATGGCACGCACCACAGCTCCCGACCCCAATGGAATATAGGCAAACCGTTTAGAATCGAACGGGCCATCGGATGAAACAAACGTATCTACAGGAAAAACGTAATCCACATCCATGGTCTCTGCCAACCGGGAAGCACCGTTAAGACCGATTTCTTCCTGAACATCCCAAGCAAACGAGACGGTTTTGCCTTTGATATTTGTCCAATCAATACGAAAGACTGCGGCAAGCATGGCCGCGCAGCCGGCCCTGTCATCAACAGCTCTGGAGGCCAAAATATCAGCTGAAAGTTCAACAATCTCTTTCCGGATTGTTATGGAATCTCCCTCAAAGACACCTAATTTATGGACCTCTTCCTTGCTTGAAACGCCTAAATAGATCTCTAAAAGTTCAGTGGAAAAATCTAAAGATTTGGCATTTCTCTGCCTATAATTTTCCCGGGGAGACACAATGCCTTCAACTGGTCCATCCTTTGTGTGTACTACTATAGAATGCCCTTCATACATCAGGGGGAAAAATCCTCCCCTGCCCCTGACTTTCAATGTCCCCGACGGCGTGATACTTGTCACTATAAATCCTAATTCGTCTGTATGCGCCACAAAGAGAAGATGTGGATGACCCTCCCCTACAGTAAACCAGATATTGTCCATATTATCCCTCTGCACTTCGAGTGTTTCAGGAAGGGATGCCTGGATAAAATCCACCACTTTCTCTTCTGCCCCGGATACACCCGGAATGAGAATGAGTTCTTTCAGCAAGCTCCATGGTGAATTATTATCATCTATGTTCCCCTGAGGTGAGCACGATACCAAAGCGAATATTATTAAAAAAAGCATTATTGTTTTTCTTATCATTGTGTCCTCCTCATTGAAGTATTGATGAAATGAGTTTCACAAGCGATCGAACATCTCTGAAATCGACGACTTCGTTGGGAGTGGCCGAAAATTTCACAGGCACAAACATCCCTGAAACATTTGCTGAGGATAAAAATGGAGCAAGGAGCATGGATTCAATATTAGTGACATTCTGCAACGGAATATTTAAACGCGAAGCCATATCTACAATTATCTTATTCAAATCTGAATCTGAACCTTCGGATGTCACAAGGATTGGACCGGCACCAAGAGACAAATGATTTTCAACTTGATTATCTAGCGGATAGATACCCACTATAAGGAATTTGACCGCAGAAAGATTTTTTTTTGCAAGTACTGCCCCTAATGCAGCCCTCGGTCTGGAGCGGCGCGCAGGATACTTTGTCTGGGCCATCCAGACAAACGTGGTTTTTTGCCCAAGACTTTTAAGAGAAACTTCAGCCGCAACATCCAAAAGCAAAGACGTGCAGACCTTTGTTCCCAAGGAAGGCCCTGATTTCCTGTCACCGGCAAGCTGGCTGATCCTAGCCAAGGGTGTAACCGGATCAAGCATCTCGATTCCTCTCGCTTGTGCTTCTTTTTTTGAACGCACTCCAATGTCCACCAGAGCATTCTCTAGAGAGAATATATTTTGAAGATCATTCCGCATCTCACGAGAGATAATATGAAGAGAGGGAAGAGCAAGAACACCCGATACAGGCCCTGCCTGGGTCCAAACAGTCATGGGATGGCCAAACTGGAAGGAGTCAAAGAGTGGAGTGCCCACGGATACGGCTCTGTCCAAATTCAGATATCCCCGGGAATCGAATCCACTCACAAAATACCCGGTTTCATCTATCCCTGTCAGCACAGCCAGATGTTCACCTCCATCCCCTAAAACTAAATACAGACTTCCCAGGCTGTCTTTTTCAAAAGATAAGTCGGCCGGCAGGAGTTTTTGAATAGTTGAGACCATACTGTCTTCGTAACCTGTCGGAGAGGCGACTGAAAATATTTCATTGAGAATTTGTGTGATATCATCCGAGTTTGCTTGAAGAAAAAATGAAAAAACAAATAAAAGTAAAATAATCCCGATCCTCAATTTTTTCATATGTGGTTAACCTCCTTTTTCAAAATCACAGGTGAAAATACTATCACAAATTTCGATAAATATTCATTAATTAATTGGGGACAGCTCTAAGAAAGAGAAAACAGATTAATTCCTTAAATGAAAATCAGCTTTTGAGAATTTTCTCAGCCTTATCGAGGTCAGAAACATCAATAATTATGTCTGTTGAATTTTTCTTCTTGTTCAGAGTCCCATAACAGTATTCGATGTTGACTCCTTTATTTCCCAGCTTTGTTGCCATTTCTGAAAGAGCACCGGGTCGATTTTCGAGTTGAACGAGAAGAACATCTCTGAGTTCAGTTGTATAATCCAATTTGGTAAGGATTTTTATGGCTTTGTTGACATTATTGACCAAGAGTTTAGCCGTGTCTTGAAACACACCAATGGCTTCAATATTGATGCCATTTTCTGCCAAATGACTGCACAGATCTCCCAAAGTCGATGGTTTGTTTTCAAGGACAACAAAAATCTCAATGATTCTTTCCATGTTTTTTTCCCTCTTAACGGAATTTTCTATTGATTTAGTTAAATTTCGAATAGGTTTTTAAATATTGGGCCCGAAAATATTTTTCGGCTTCCCCCTCATCCTTAAAACTCAAATTCTGCTTAAAAAAAGACAGATTTCCTCTAAATTCATCCACTGAAATAAAATGGTT
>JAUWVG010000119.1 GCA_030617525.1 Candidatus Aminicenantota bacterium
ACTGAACAACCAGACCATGAACAGACAGCGCGAACTTGACATGGGAAGTTACCGTGTCAGCTATACTCCAGCTCGTTATTATCCTTACTCACGTTCAGGTGAACCGAATGAGATTATCAATCCGCTGGTCTTGAGATTTGGTGTCAGGTTCCAGTTCTAAAAATTGTAAATTACACGTAGACGCACAAAGCCCCTTCCGCCTTTTAAGGCGGAAGGGGCTTTTTTATTGTCTATGAAAACAGCCTTTTCCTCTGGCGGGAAGGTGTGGGAGTTGAACCCACCCAGGGCTTTTCACGGCCCCACACTGGTTTTGAAGACCAGAAGGCCCACCGGGGCCCATACCCTCCCCCGCGTTAGGCTAATATATGTTTGTTATCCTGCCTTTTTGTCAGGCCGGAGGTATCAAAATATTCCAGGACGGCCTGGGCATATTTCCGTGAAAACTGGAGCAAGTCGCGCAGTTCTGCAATTGTTATCGACTGATTCTTTTTGATGGTATTGGTAACCAATTCTTTCATGTCCAATAGGTTGTCCTTGTGATAAATCACATTTCTGGAGAGTCTAACCAATCTATCTTGATTTAGCAACCCGGTGAGAATATTTTTAAAATCCGGAGGTGTGAGGCCGATTTGTGTCCTGACATCTTCCTCTATAGGTGTTTTAAATTTTGCCGATTTATAGATCTGCTCAATTTTATCGGCCGTTGTCTGCTCGCGAGAAGTCATCTGGATCTCGTGACCAGGCAGGCCAATTTTTCCATCCCTTTCATAAATAGTTTTATCGGTCATCAATTCTGCTAGAAGATACCTGAAAACATGGCTTTCGCTCAGTTTTAAAAATTCCGCTCTCAGCACACTGCTTGGAGCCAGCGATTCGTAAGGATTCTTTTCAAAATAATGCTGCAAGATCCCTTGGAGTTTGTTCTTCAGATTGGCATAGGGTGTCTCATGAAGATACCTTATTTCTTTGCCCGCTGCTTTAGAAGATTTTATGGATATAATTTTTCCGGCTGAAAGCTTGCTCAATACAGCCTCAGCAATATCCTCCTCTTCTTTTCCTATCTTTGTTGCCACTTCTGCAGCACTCTGTGGAGAAAAAGCGCCTTTTAAAAACACCTGCTCGATGGTGTCTTCGAGGTTCCCATCCAGCATTTCCAGTTCTTCGACTGTTTGAGAAGAAAACCGTTTATGTTTATGCGGGGCAGCATCCAGGATGATTCCCCCGCCAATGGTCATAAGTGGAGAAAATGTTCTAACTACAAAACGGTCCTGAGGTAGAGCCACATTGGGTGCTTCAAGAACGAATTGGACAAAAGCGGTTTCATCGGGTGAGAGTTGATCACGGTCAAGCAGAACCAGCCGGCAGATGATTTCTGAGGTTCCTGTATGAAGTCTCAGCCGTTCCCTGTTTTTGAGCTTCTTCTCATAACTTTTGAGAAGATGGAGTTTGCCGTCAAATCTATTTGTTGGCGTCAGGCTGCCCGGCGCGGCAGCAGTTTGTCCGCGTCTCAGTTTTTCTTTATCGATGTCGGACAAATTGATGGCTGTCCGTTTTCCGATATGCGACTGGCTTTTTTTGGAATGGTGGACCTGAACTCCGCGGACACGCGAGATCAATCCTTCCGGGAAAATCTCGACTTTGTCACCTTCCTTAACTGTCCCCGAAAGAACCGTGCCGGCGGTGACCGTACCAAAACCGCGCATGGTAAACACTCTGTCGATAGGCATGCGGAACGTACCTCTATCGACTCGGGGAGTGACCTCTTCTGCGATCCGGTAAAGAGAGGTTTTGAGATTCTCGATCCCTGATCCTGAAATGGAAGAGACCGGGATGATGGGTGCCTCCTCTAAAAATGTTCCCTGAACGTAGTTCTTAACATCCGTTTTGAGTATCTGGAGGTGCAAATCATCCACAAGATCAGATTTTGTGAGGGCTATGATGCCTTTTTGAATATCTAACAGTTTAAGGATATCAAAGTGTTCCCGGGTTTGAACATTTGTGCCCTCATCTGCGGCGATAACGAGAACGGCCGCATCGATGTTGCTGGCTCCTGCAACCATGGTTTTAACCAGTTTTTCGTGCCCCGGAACATCGATGAATACAATCTGTTTGTTTTGGGAGGGTGTGTCCATAAACACAAAGCCGAGTTCGATCGTGATTCCGCGCCGTTTTTCTTCTTCAAGAGTATCGGCATCTCTTCCTGTCAGAGCCTTGACCAGGGCCGTCTTCCCGTGATCGATATGGCCCGCTGTACCGATGATCACATGATCTTTCTCAAGGGGTTGGTTGTTCATTTGTTTTTGAGGATAATTTGCCCGTCAGATTTTGAAACCACACTGCCAATGACTGTGGTAAAATCGATCCCTTTTTTTTTGAGTCTTGAAACGAGCTCCTCGGCACCATCGGGATGAATGGCTATTAAAAGTCCGCCGGATGTTTGTGGATCGTAAAGAACGGTTTCTCTCTCTTCTTTCACTTCTGGAGATGCGGTAACGTACTGTGAGGCGAACTCCTTGTTTCGCTCGATGGCTCCGGAGATCATTCCCTGCCGGATATAATCGAAAACTTCGCTGAACACAGGCACTTGATCTGCAAAAATTTCGATCGTCACTTTGCTCTGTGCAGCAATCTCACTGAGATGGCCCATGAGGCCAAATCCTGTCACATCTGTGGCGGTTTTGACTTCCATATCCATCATAACTTCCGCCGGGATCTTGTTGAGTTCGGCCATAGATCGGCTGATCGTGTTGAGCGATTCGGCCGAGGCTTTCCCGATTTGGCTGGCAAAACCGATGACTCCGGTCCCAATGGGTTTGGTCAAAACCAGAATGTCTCCAGGTTGGGCTTTGTTGTTAGTGATGATTTTCTTTGGATTGATTGTCCCGGTTACGGCAAATCCGAATTTGACTTCATTATCCTTGATACTGTGTCCGCCGACAATAGACACACCGGCCTCTTTCATCTTGTCAACGCCGCCTCTAAGAATCTGGTTCATGATGCGGTGACTCATAGTCTCGATCGGAAATCCAATAATAGAAAGAGCCGTCAGTGGCAAACCGCCCATAGCATAGATGTCTGAGACCGAGTTGGCAGCAGCAATTTGACCGAAGGTGTAGGGATCATCTACACTGGGGGTGAAGACATCTACAGACTGGACCAGGGCCAGGTCGTCGCTGATTTTAAATACTCCTGCGTCGTCGCATGTGTCGGCACTGACAAGAACTCTAGGATCCTCTGTCTTAGGAAGCCCGGCCAGGACGATCTTAAGGTCATTCTGGTTGATTTTGGAGGCGCAGCCGGCATTTTCGACAAATTTTGTGAGCTTGATCTTTTCTCCTGTGTCTTCCAACCGTTCTCCGGCACAGAGGCACACATTTTTGTCTTTGAAAAGATCACATGGACAGGGTTCTTTGGGATTACAGATGCAGTGACCCAATTTGATAGAGCGCTGCATGATGAGTTTTCGTTTTTCGAGATCGGTCATTGAGTTTCCTCTTAGTTTTTCAAAATGGCCAGCAGGGCATAAACGACAACTTTGTCCTGATGTTTTTGTATGGTGCGCAAATCCAAAAGAACAAAATCTTTTTGAACACGGACGCAAATGGCAGGAGTGTGCGAACGGAGTTTTTTTGCGAGATTGTCCACTGTCTCTACGATAGGCCGGATTTTTAAAAGCTTGGTTGGGATCAGTTCTGTCGGGACAGCGCCGCTTCCTATCTGAGAATCTCCATCTCCAACAGATATTTTGCCCTCGATTTTAAGTTCTGCGCGGAGCTTTCGCTGCATGCGAAGAGCTCTTTTATTGAGATCTTCCAGGTTCAACGAGAGCATATGATAGAACGGATGAGTTTGTGGAAGTTTTTCTGGTGTGAGAAAGAGTTTGAGAGTGGCCTCCAATCCGGCAATCGTCATTTTCCCAACTCTTAAAGCACGGGTTAATGGATTTTTTTTTATTTTCTTGATAACTGCTGCTTTTCCTACAATGATTCCGGACTGCGGACCGCCGATAAGCTTGTCTCCTGAAAAACAGACGACATCTGCACCAGCCTTGATGCTGGTCTTAATCAGTGGTTCGTTTTCAAGACCGAATTCTTTTAGGTTGACCAGAGCACCACTTCCAATATCGTCGATGATGATCAAGTTATTTGCGTTGGCTAGTTCTGCCAATTCTTCAATGGGAGGTTCTTCAGCAAAACCCATTATTCGGTAATTGCTGTGGTGGACGCGCATAATGGCACCGGTGTTTTCTCCGATGGCGTTTTTATAATCGCTGAGGTGTGTTTTATTGGTTGTGCCGACTTCTCTCAAGATTGCTCCGCTGGCGGCCATGATATCCGGCATCCGGAAAGAGCCTCCGATTTCGACCAATTGACCTCTTGAAAGAATGACCTCTTTTCCCTTAGCTAGGGTATTGAGGATGAGTGTTGTGGCGGCGGCATTGTTGTTGACGACCATGGCGGATTGGGCACCGGTCAGCTCTTTGAGAAGGTTGTTGAGATGGGTGTCGCGGTTGCCCCTCCGGCCTGTGTCCAGGTCGATGGCCAAAGTGCTGTATCCCTTGGAGACCTCCTGGATATTTTGCAGCGCTTCTTCAGGTATTACAGCCCGTCCAAGACCGGTGTGGAGGATAACGCCTGCCGCGTTTATGGCCTCTTTGAGCGAATATGAAAATTTATTCTCTAATAAATCTCTCATTTTTTGGAAAACATGTTCCTGTGAAACATCGATATCAACAAAAGGGTCATCCTGTCTGTCGAGGATTTCGGAACGGAGATCCTTTAAAACGATCCGTGCCGCATTGACGACCTGTTTGCGGTTGTATTTTTCGATGAGTGCTTTGGCCTCGTTTGACAGAATCAATCTGTCTACGGAAGGAAGTTTACGGAGGAGTTTATTGGTCATGGCTTTAACCTCTTAGATTGAAAATAATCACAATGTTCCATATGAGAGATATAATAGTACAATACTTTTCTTGAAATCAATTCTTGTTTTGGGGGAGAAAAGAAAAAAAGGGCCAGCCCCCGTGAAAAGGACTGACCCATAGAAAACTAAAAAATAGGTTAAATTCTCAGAATTTACCGGTCACCTCATATGTCGCGTCAAAATACCGGCACCAGCCCTGACCGTCGTTGCAGATCCAGGCTTGTGGAGTCACTTCGAACTTGATTTCATTCGATCCGGATTCGAGAGTAAAACCCACGGACAGGACACGGTTGTCCGTATCTTCGGCGCCTTCCCGGTCACCGGCTTTAAGCAATTCTTTGTCAAGCTTGATGCCTGATACGGCATTTACAGCTATTTCAGGAGCAGCTGCAAGGTTATTCCATTTGTGTCCGGTATCGCTGTCCACATTAAGGATAAAATAGATTTTTCCTTTTTGCGGATCGTTTGGATCGCGTTCAATCCGCGTTTCCAAACTCATGGGGACCTTTCCTTCGCTTGTTATTGCCATCTGGAGCTTCTCGAGTTGAGAGATGGCTTGGAACTGGACGGCTGGAACTTCATCGGCTTCGGTTTCTCCATAAGGGATGGGTCCTGCGATAAGGAATTTGGCTGTTTTTTCGGTTAATTCCTGTCCTTCTGTCCCAAGCTTGGCCTTGACTAAGATCGTAAATTCCATATCCTCGGCCCCTTCATCGGCCGTCCAAATCACTCCAAGGGAATGGGGGAAAGTATCCGATCCTCTGCGGGCTTTTCCGGAGACGAGCTGGTCCTTACCAAAGGATACACCCTTTGCATCGGAGAGTTGAATGTTGATGGGCGGTTCTTCGCGGTCAAAGATGATGTTTTTGTCTTTATCGGGCCGGATAGTGAGATAGAGCCGGCTTTTTCCCTCGGCTGTCACTCCGGTGGGAAGCGTTCCCGCTTCGACACTGAAGGGGAGTGAGTCGTTTCCGTTGAGGTTTTTGACCTCGAGTGGTGTCAAAGCCAAACGGGGGACTTCCATCTGTGGAACTTCATCGTTGTTCCCCGTCATCGCCATTCCTCCCTGACCGAGTTTTTCCCACTCTTCGTCGGAAATGTCGGATGGCCCGAAACGGTCTTCTAGAAATTCCTTCACTTTGTTGGGATCTGCCCACTCATTGGACATGAGAAGGGTTCCATCGGAATCGATGATGAAGTCGGCATTCGGCATTCCGCCGTAGGTCTTCTGTAAAGTGTTGTCCATGTTGTCAATGATCCATGGAATCTCAGACTGCAGTTCTGCGCGGGCGAAACCGGTATACTCCTGACGCATTTCAAGGCTGTCGGGTTGGACAAAGCCGTAGAAACCGGGATGGGGTTCACGACTTAAGACATAGTAGAATGACACACCTTTTGTACTGTAAGCTTTGTGTAGAGCCTCCACACGGGAGATCTTTCTGCGCCAGGGCGGTCACGTGCAGCCGCCCCACTGAACGATCAGCAGGGTGTTCTCGTAGAAATTGGAAAATGGGATGTTGTTGAGATTCTCATCATAGATCTTGAGGTCAGGGACAGTTTTTCCCACTTTAGGAGACCTTTCTTCCCATGGGGGTCGCTGTCTGCGCTGAGTAGCTGTACATAGGACACTGGCCACGAGCACAAAGACGACTACCCAGAGGAAGATGGGGTTTCTGAGTTTTCGCATAAACTCCTCCTTGTTAGGATTCCCTGATAAATTGGGTATAAAGAAATGGTTAAAATGTGAAGCATTTTAAACATGAAAAGATTATAAAAAAATGGATTTGGATTCGCAACTATTATTTTTATTGAGCATTTCTATCTCTGTGATTTCAAGGACGAGTTCTGTAAAGTGATAAGAAATCACGCGTAGTTTTCCCCAGCGAGGAAAACTCGCTCGATTCCGTTCCTTGCTCTCATCTTCTTTCTGAAGATGAACCATGCCCGCTCGTCCTCCATACGAATTTCTCTATCATCTTCCCAGAACTCTTAAAAAATCACAGAGATGGGGATTCTTCCTGAGAAATCTGAAGAGGATGGAAAAAGCGACATCCGAGGATTTAGCCTTACCGAGTTGTTCATAGAGGGAAGCCGACAAAGTTGG
>JAUWVG010000193.1 GCA_030617525.1 Candidatus Aminicenantota bacterium
TTTGGCTCAATAAAGATGGAAAGAAGAAAAAAAATTACGGCATCAAATTCGCAATAAAGACAGTTTCGGCCGATAATTATATTCAAATTGTGGAAGAGATGATGGGTGAACCTATGCCTGAGGAAAAGAAAAAACAAATCAAGGCCAAAGAAAGTTATCAGATTTTTCACAATGAAGTCATCGACAAAGAGGGAAATGCTCCTATTATTGCCAGCGGCCCGGCTGCCCCTGCGTTTAATACAATCGGAGGAAGAGAAACGGTGGTTTATGAGTTTAAAGTCCCTCTAAAAAAAGATGAAAGCCATCCAGTGGGAATCGGTGCTCAACCTGGAGGATCACTCACAATAGGATTTGAGTGGGGTGGCACAACCAAAGATATGAGACAAGACAGGTTGACAAAACAAACGGCTCGAGGTTCTTCAGGCCGAGGGACGGCCGCTACCGGTAGTTTAGCAGGAGAATCAAGAACGGCTGGCACCTCTTTGAAGGGTGGCTTGGGCACAATGTCAGGCCTGAGAGCTGTAACATATATCTTCTGGGCCGATGTCCGATTAGCCGATAAACAATAATTATCCACTAGAAATTCAAGTTTTCATTCTCCATCTACTGATTTTTGGTTTGATCTTAAAAATGCCGGGGAGGAACTCCATGAAGATTAAAGCAAAAAAAGGGATAGTTTTCCTGTTTGCCGCCCTGATACAATTTGGGCTGTTACTTTCAGGCGGTTTGCTCCAAGCTGCAGAAGGGAACAACTACAATGTGCTCCTTATCACAATAGATACGATCAGGCCGGACAGGCTCAGCTGCTACAGCACAGAATACTTAAAAACCCCGAACATAGATGCCTTGGCGGACAGAGGCGTTCTTTTTGAGAAGGCCTTTGCCCACAATTCCATAACTCTTCCCTCTCATGCCAATATCCTATTGGGAACAACTCCTCTCTACCATGGCGTCCACGATAATTCGAAATTTAGAGTGCAAGAAAAATTTCTCACCATGGCTGAATATTTAAAGAGCCAAGATTATTCCACGGCAGCTTTTATAGGCGCTTTTGCTCTCGATTCCCGGTTTGGCTTGAATCAAGGGTTTGATGTCTATGATGAATCTTATCCTGCTCACTCTTCAGTAGTATTTGTCCCTCCTGAGAGAAAAGCAGAGGACGTAGTAAAATCGGCACTGGACTGGCTTGAGGAACAAAATTACAAATGGTTTTCCTGGATCCATCTCTGGGATCCGCATACGCTGTACCAACCCCCGGAGCCCTTTGCCACTCAGTTTAAGGATGATCCCTATTCAGGAGAAGTGGCTTATGTAGATTCTGAACTAAAGAAAATATTTGATTTCCTGGAAAACGAAAATCTTTTGGGGACGACTTTAATCATATTAACTGGTGACCATGGAGAATCTTTGGGGGAGCATGGCGAACTCTCTCACACGTATTTTGCCTACAACAGCACAATCTGGGTGCCCTTGATTATCTCAGGCCCCGGAATTGAAGCAAGCCGGAAAAATGAAAATGTTTGTCATATCGATATATTTCCAACTCTCTGTGATGTTTTGGATATAGATCCCCCCCCATCACTCCAGGGGGTGTCTCTCCTGCCTTTAATGGAGGGGAAAAAACTAGACAAGAGATCTATCTACTTTGAATCATTAGGTCCTTATTATAACCAGGGATGGGCCCCTCAATGGGGTTTTCTTGAGGGAAACGAGAAATTTATCGATACTCCCATTCCTGAGTTTTACAACCTGGACAATGATTTTGGCGAGCTGAACAATACTGTCAACAATATAGATGTCGCTGTTTATCTTAAGAGGCTTAATGAGATCAAAAAAGAATTGTCTGCTTCCCAGACGCCGCAAGACCCTCAGAAAATGGACCGGGAAACTCAAGAAAAAATGCGAAGTCTTGGATATATTGTCTCGCCAACATCTAATGTGAAAACATCATATGGACCGGAAGATGATTTAAAAACCCTTCTTCCCTTCCAGCAAAAACTCGATCAAGCGATTATCCTGGGTGATGAAGGTAAGATGGAGGAAGGCATCCAACTTCTCAATGAAATTATAGCAGTGCGGAAGGATTTTGCTCAAGCTTATCTGTATCTTTATAATCTCTTAATAGCACAAGAACAAAAAGAAAAGGTGATTGAGATATTAGAGAGGGGATTGAGTAATAATCCGGAAAACTATCATATAATTTCAACCTATGGTATTTATCTGGTAAGGGAAGGACAGTTTGATAAAGGGCTAGACATTCTTCAGAGAGCAATGGCCATATTGGATTTTGATCCTGAAGTGTGGCACTACATGGGATTTGCATATTCAAGAAAAGGAGAGGACCAGAAAGCACTCGAATATTACGACAAGTCCATTTCTCTAGATGACAGCGATCCGATGGTCTACTACAATTTGGGTTCCCTTTATCTCTCTCTGTTTATGAAATCAAAAAAACGGATTGAGCATGACAAAGCTATGGAAAGTTTTAAAAACGCAATTTCCATTGATCAACAATTTGTTCTTGCCTATAGAGGGTTGGGGATTGGCTACAGAATCATGGGACAGCCGGTGTACGCAATCTCCGTTTGGGAGCAGGCCTTACAGCTGAGCCCCGATGATGAATTTTTTCTATCCAATATAGCAGACACAAATTTAGCCATAGGAAACAACGCCCAAGCCATTAAATATTATGAGAGACTTCTCTCTCTAAAAATTAATACAATGACTCCGGAAGATCGCAGTAAAATTGAATCTCTTCTGCGAGAGTTAAAGAAAGATTAAACTTGCATAATTCATAAAAAATGTCGATGTTTATTTTAATTTTTGTATTTTCAGTATGTTCCTTAACTTTTCGGAAAAACATCTCGAAAACTGTGTTTTTGTTAGATTTTTTATCTAAATCAACATTTTTTACCCTTCGGGCGAGTCGATAATACCCCATCTGCTTTGTTGCGACGCATTTGCGGTACATGAGTACAGCTTCATACGTCGACGCCTCGCATCTGTGGCATTCTAGACTCGTGAATAATTCAAGTAAAAATACTAAGCCTGCCTTATTATAAAATCCAATAAATTGGATGAATTCATTTTTTTGTATTGAAGTGGATTTATTGATTTTCTAAGTGATTGAATTCAATGTAATAAAAATTGATCATTTTGGCACAAATATTGCTTATAAATAAGATAATGTTAAAAATTGCTGAAGAAATACTTCTTCAAAAAAGGAGGACAATACCCAAAAATCTATTAACAAAAAAGGGAAATGGTTGGAATGTAAATTTACATTCCAGGGCAAAGAACAGCTTTCTCTCCTTCAACAAAAGGAGGGGAAGAAAAGGAGTTATGGAATGCGAAAATTATTAGCAGTTTTTTTTGTGTGCCTTCTGGCTGTGCCATTAGCCGCACAAATGAGAACTGGAAACCTCTACGGAACGGTTGTTGATGCGGATGGAGTTCCTCTCCCCGGAGTGAATGTGATTCTTACAGCTACGGGTGGAGCCCCTATGGACGCGGTCACCAACAATGAAGGTACTTTCCGGTTCCTATCACTTCCTCCCAGTGGCAACTATGAAATTAGGGCAGAACTTGCAGGTTTTAAGACCAAGATTGAAAAGGTCGTTAGAATCAACATTGGACAGAACACCCTAATTACAGTTGTCATGGAGATGGGAGCGATTGAGGAAGAAGTGACGGTTATAGCGACAACACCGACCGTTACACCAAAAAGAACGGAAGTCTCTCACAGTATTGACCGTGAAACCATGATGGCACTGCCTTCCGCTCGAGATCCATGGGTTGTTATCCAGATGGTTCCATCAATCCTGATGGACAGGGAAAACATCGGTGGTAGTGACTCCGGTCAGCAGTCCTCTTTTGTTTCAAAAGGTGAAGGCACGGACTCGTGGGTTATGGATGGAATCCAGATCACGGATATGACCTCGACATCTTCTCCGACATACTTTGACTTTGATATCTTTGAAGAAATCAGCGTCACCACAGGTATGCCGGATGTCGAGAACCGTGAACGCGCCATCGTCATCAACATGGTGACACGGCGTGGTCAGAACAAGTTCGGATTTGGCGGAAGATTCTACATGACAGATGAAGCCTGGCAGGTGGCTGGAAGTGGAGATGACTACGACTTGGTTAAAGAAGTTTTTAGCGAAGCGAAGGGATACCCCAAATGGGCAGGATCCAACATCATTAAAAACATCAAGGATTTCGGATTCAATATGGGTGGTCCGATGGTTCAGGACAAAGTTTGGTGGTGGATGTCTTATGGTGTCCAGAATATCAATACGTTTGTTATTACTGGATCTCGGGATAACACGCAGCTGAACAACTATGCCGCTAAGCTCAATTTCCAACTTCTCCCCGACAACAGGGCGGAACTTTTCCTTCACCTTGGCGACAAGAAGAAACAGGGAAGGGATTCCAGTTCATCCAATCCTGACGGCAGAGCTCAGCATGGAAAATACCACTTTGGAAGCCCGATATTTAAAATCCAAGATGAGCACATGTTCGGAGACAATCTTTTTATTTCAGCAAGATACGGATTTACCGATGCCGGATTTGGACTTTGGCCTCAAACAGACGAAGTCATGACACGGGTTCGCTGGTATGACTATGACAATGCCATCTATAAGAATCCCTGGGGGAATTCCAGCTACAGCTATTACTTCTTCAGCGGAAGACCTCACCAGTTTGGTCTTCTACAGGGAATCTACTACAACGACAATCTGCTTGGCGCCTCTCATGAGGTCAAAGTTGGTTTAGAAGTCAATAACAACCAGAGATCATATGTTGGTGGATATGCCGGTAATTTCTATTTCTACTACAACTACTACTCACCTCAAATAGACACAGATTTGGATGGCGTCCGGGATACCCCCGATGATTGGATCAGGTTTCATCTGGATGACTGGGAAGTCTTCCTTAATGACTCCACTGATCGCTATGCCGGCTATATCCAAGACATCATGACCTTCGGACGGTTGACCTTCAATCTCCAGTTAAGACTTGACAAAGAAATCGATTACTACGAACCGCTGACAACTCGTGGCGTTTATATGGAAGATGTGGAAGGGGATTGGCACGACAATTATTATGAGATAGCACAAAGGTATATGACCCCTCAAACTATGACAGCAATGTCCAATCTTTTGACTGACAGAGTCAGACCGGCAGAATCGACACCCGCTGATTCAAGAATGTGGACAATGTCCCCAAGAATTGGATTTACGTATGACCTTTTTGGCGATGGCAAGACTATCCTGAAAGCTGCCTTTGCCATGTATCCGGGCGGCCCCTTGTCTTTAAGCTACTATGCCCAGAGTGGTATCTTTCCCTGGGTGAGATTCTGGTGGGGCGACCAAGCCGCGGGTTATGGAAATGGAGACTACGTTATGGATCTGAATGAGCTTTACTGGGCCGAATACTCAGGCTCCAGAAAGATCTACAGAGCGTTTGACGATGCCGGCAACTTTATTGTTACAGATGCCCAGGCTTATAGAGAACAAGGTCTGATGTGGAGTGGAATGGACTGGGACAATAAGGAACAGTTAACTCCCAGTAACTACACCATTGATCCAAATTGGAAACAA
>JAUWVG010000093.1 GCA_030617525.1 Candidatus Aminicenantota bacterium
AGATTTCCTGAAGATGATATCCTTTTGAGCGGCTGGCTCTTCGGGGAAGATGTGATTGCGCGCAAAGCCGCAGTGGTTGATATTAAGCACAAAAAAGGGCACATCATTCTGATCGGCTTCCCATGTCAGCACAGAGCTCAATCTCATGGGACATACAAATTTCTTCTCAATGCGCTCTTATATCCAGAAACAAATTAAAAAATAGAGACGGGGAATTTACTTCTTAATAGAATTGATCTTATTCTCGATTTCAGGCTGATTGGGATTGAGTTCAAGGGATCTTTCCCATGCGGCAAGAGCTTCTTCTAACTCTTTCAATCTGAAATAGCACTCGCCGATGAAATTCAAGAGATCTTGGTTGACACCAAAACTGGAAACAGCCTTATCGTAAAAGGAAATGGCTTGGCTGAACTCCCCAAGATTTTGATGGGCTTTGCCCAATAGCAGGGAAACGTCATAATTAGGTTGGGATAAGTTTGAAAATGGGAGTAAAATTTGCTTGATCTTGTGATATTCTTTTTCCAGATTATAGACGCGAGCCAAACTCAAGGCGATCGGCAAAGAATCAGGCATTTTCTGGAAAACAGATTCAAATTGGAGCCGAGCCCTTTCTGTCTCCCCTTTGTTGAAATATTGCCTTCCTAGATCATAGGAATATCCAGAGTGAGAGAGGGGAGGGAACGTTTTAGAATAGACCCACGGACGGGGAATGGCTGACGCAGGGGTGATCTCAAAACGCTCTTTAGCAAGAGCCACAACGTCCTCTCCATTTTTTAACCTGACCGCGATTTGATAATAGCCAGGGGAATATTTTGCAAGGGAAACTTCCTCGTGAATATTTTGTTTATCCTTGTAATCAGCGATTCTTTTTGAGAATTCATGAACGGATTGGAGTTTTGTGTCTTGATTAATGATGAACTCCAAAATTCCACTACTTGCCAGATCTGGTGTTAATCCATACAACTGGAATCCAATATATAGTGTGTCTTGTGGATGGAAAATCTTTCTGGGTTGCGAGTATATTTGTATTTTCCCAAATTTAAAGGGTTTAAGACTTGATTTGTCGCTGGAGAGTGCTTTATATCCCAGAATGAGTGGCCTTATTCCAGGACTAGATTCTTCCTCGGGAATGATGAGAGATCTCTCAATGGATGTGAATTCTTTTGAAACTTCGTTCTTTAAGAGAACAGAGAATCTGTATTCTCCAGGAATCAATGGGAACATATCATACAAAGCAAAGGGATGATAGGTAATTCGTTCCAACTGGGATTCATTGAATTCGAAAGGGATCGATCCTTCGAATTGATAAATTGTCTTTTCTGCTGAATCAGTGATTGTTCCATTTACTTTTAGGTTTGTCACAAATTTGTCTTGGAAGGAGTCTACTGAAAACTTTCGAAGTTCGATGAGATAGTGGACAAAATACAGACCAGAAGGATCCTTGATAACTTTTACTAAAGAATCACTGTCCATGTAATTTGCAGAGTACTCAACCTCCACTATATCCTTATACAACAAGAATTTCTCTGCGTATGTGTCTTTAAACTGTTTTTGAGGGACTTGGTATACATTGAGCATCAAAGTGTCGGACGCGAGAGATGGTTGTCCATATCGGACAGGTTCATCGGGTAAGAGAGTCATCGATACACGAGCCAGTGTAGGATTAATTCTTCTTAAAGTTTGATAGGCCTTTAAATGAT
This sequence comes from Candidatus Aminicenantota bacterium, assembly GCA_030617525.1. Lineage (GTDB taxonomy): Bacteria > Acidobacteriota > Aminicenantia > Aminicenantales > Aminicenantaceae > JAUWVG01. The sequence continues at coordinate 1,701 of JAUWVG010000093.1, forward strand.
TTGACTGGTCGCTAAAATAATTTTTCATCATGGCTTGTGGACCATGTTGTAGTGGGCTGTAAAGAATATATTCTCCCATGCCGTTTTTCTGGAAAAAAACGAGGTTGAATGCCGTTGGAAGGCCGTATTGAGTAAGGCCCTGGAAGAACCATACCTCAGAATTGAAAATTTGTGCATCGCCAGTATAACGTTCGATGTCTCTTGGATCGCCAAGAATAATATAGATACGTCCTCTATCTGTCTTCCATCCCGGTTTTACTGTACTGTGTCCATACGTATGATTGGCGTACTGGATACGGCGGTAGTGCTCTGTCCTGAATTCGTTTTCCGGAGTCCCAGGGGTGGGATCTCTTTGCTTCCAGAATGCCTCCATAAAAAACTCTCTTTCTCTATCTGATTGGAGTTTTTGGAAAACTTCCTTCTCCCGTGGAGAGATGATATAACCCACTTCTTCTTCTAACCATATTTTGAACCTTGGTGGAAGCTTTTCTTCGGATGTTTTTTCCGATAGGATTAAATTGTTGGGTATCAGGACAACAAGAATCAACAATAGGACTAGTTTCCTCATAGTGTAACACCTTGTTTTCATTAGATTACCCTTATCATCGAAACTATTCAAGCAATCTTACCTATCCAAAGCTGTAACGCAGTTTGTTGACAATTGAAGTCAATCATTCCATCACGTATTCTTATATCACGGAGATGGAGATGCTAATAAAAAGAATTCAATAATGTAGGCAAATATATTAAAATAGAAAGATAAAATGCTCAATGGTTAAACAAAGAAGGTTTTTTGTCCTTGGACTAGCTCTTACAATATTGATCATCGCATTATTCTATATGTTCTATTATAGAGGGAGAGTTAGTGGAAAATTGGACCCTGCAAAATCCCATAAGTTATACAAATCCTTGATGGAACCATTAAATATTGATGAGATGAATATAGTTCTCTTCACAATAGATACACTCAGGGCTGACCATCTGGAATGCTACGGTTATAACAATGTAAAAACCCCACAAATCAATCGATTGGCCGAGGAAGGGATTCTCTTTGAACACAATATCGTACAAGCCCCCCTTACTCTACCATCTCATTCCTCTATTCTCACAGGGACTTATCCTCTTTACCATGGAATACGCGACAACGGTGGCTTTTACCTTGATGAAAGCCATATCACTTTAGCTGAAGAATTGAAGAGTAGGGGATACGCGACCGGAGCGTTTGTCGCAGCTTTTGTCCTCGATTCCCGCTGGGGACTCGATCAGGGATTTGATTTCTACTATGACAATTTCGACCTGACCAAGTACAAAAAGGTGAGTCTAGATGCTGTACAGAGAAGAGGGGATGAAGTGTTGGCTGAGGCATATAAATGGTTCGAGATGAACAATCAGGGCAAGTTCTTTGCATGGATTCATCTTTATGATCCACACACTCCATATGACCCTCCAGAACCCTATAAAACAGATTATAGCGGTAGGCGATTTAGGCCTTATGATGGTGAGATTGCCTATGTCGACCAGTTGATGGGAGAGTTTCGTTCTTTCATGGAAGAGAAAGATCTCCTTGAAAAAACTCTAATCGTATTCACCTCTGATCATGGGGAAAGCCTGGGTGAACACAAAGAAAACGCTCACGGTTTTTTCATTTACGACTCTGCAGTAAGAGTGCCTCTTATCATCCGTTTGCCTGAGAAAAAACTTGGAGGAAAAAGAATAGCCAGTCAGGTAAGAAGTATCGACATAATGCCCACTATCTTGAATTGCTTAGACAATAATCCCTCTGCGAGTGTGCAGGGACAAAGTCTCCTCCCATATATTTTAGATCTTGATGGAGACCAAGATCTTCCTGCTTACAGCGAAACCTATTGGCCCAATTATCACTATGGATGGAGTGAGCTGAAATCGCTCCGAAAAGGCCAATACAAATTCATAGATGCGCCTAAACCCGAGTTGTATGATGTGTTCGAGGATCCTGGAGAGCGCGAAAACCTGATCAATAGGATGGCTTCCCTCGGCCATGAAATGCAGAGAAATTTGAATACCCTAATGGAAAACTATTCTGCGGCAGACATCGACAAAGTGCAGCCACAAAGAGTGGATAACGACACACTGACGAAACTCCAGGCATTGGGCTATCTGGGTTCATTCCGCACTTCTCCGAGTAGAAGTGGAGAAAAGTTGGCTGATCCCAAAGATAAGATCGAACTCTATAATGAAATCAAAGTCGCTCAGTTCTTGGTTACTGAAGAAAAAATGGAACAAGCGGAGCAAAAGATTAAAGAAGTGTTGAACAAAGATGCTTCTGTCCTGGAAGCACGATATATCCTCGGAAACATCTATGCCAAGCAGGAGAAATACGAAGAGGCGATCGTAGAATACCAGAAAGCTCTTTCTGTCGATGCTGACTATGATGATGCCATATTTGGTTTGTCTCTCGCCTACAAAAAATCTGGTAGAGAAGACGATGCTATCATTGGTTTCCAGCGCCTGATGGTTATTGACAGTCGAGATACAAAACCTCTGTTGCATCTGAGTGAGATTTATGAGCAGTTAGGACAGCTAGATGATGCTTTGGATCTTTTAGAAGCTGCATCTGAGATCAATCCTGAATCACCCATTTTTCACAATAGGTTAGGAGCCATTTATCTGAAGAAGGAAATGTATGATCTCGCTGAGAAAGAGATAAAAGAAGCCTTAGATATAGAGCGGAGTGTTCCACTTATTAATGCTCATTTCAACATGGCTTTATTGCATGAGGCAAGGGGAGATATTGACCTGGCGATTCAGGAATACAAAAGAGAACAGGAAACTAGCCCTTATAATTACAAGCCGGATTTCAACCTGGGTTTATTGTATACAAAATTGAAAGAATTGGATAAAGCTATTGTAGAATTGGAGAGCTGTACAGAGAAAAATGAAAAATTCGGAAACGCGTATATATTTCTTGCAAAAACGTATATGGATACCAATAGAGATCTAAATCAGGCTGCGCGTTTGGCACAAAAGGGGCTAGAGCTCAATCCTGATCAAATGACGACTATTCTTGCTCATTTTGTTTTGGCCGACATCTTTAACCGAATAGGAAGGCTAACAGAGTCTCAACAACATACTCGCAGAGCAAGGGAGCTACAGAAAAATCTATAGATATTTAGCTGTGACCGCAGCAAAACATTCGAGAATCACAAAACATTTAGGTAAGTCCTCATTCTATAGTTTTTCTCCTTCAATATACGCAACGGGGATTGTCAATGAGAACTCCCCTTTGTTATGAGCTATAATATTCATTTTGGTTTCCAGTTTTGTAAATACCTTGTACCAATGCTCAGCGGGGATGAGTTTTTTCCAATCTTCCAAAAATCCATACCTAATCAGCGAATGAGAAAAAAAAGCGTCTCCATCTAAAAATCTTAGGGTGAAAGAACTTCGCTGGGATTTTGTGATCTTAAACCCTGCCCCTTTTAGATAGGAATGAATGATTTTTGGAGTCAATCTGTGATTTAAATGAATCAGAAAATCTTCCTCCAGCTTATTCAGAGAAAGCTCTTTCAATGTCTCTTCAAAGACGGCGTAAAACTCTTTCATATGATCCTTCGGATTTGTGGTCAATGCGATCTGTGCCTTCGGTTTTGCCACTCTAAAACATTCTCTAAAGATTTTTCTCGGATTTTCGAAATTATTGATCCCCAGATTGGAAATGATAAGGTCAAACGTTTCGTCTTCAAATTGCATGGATGACGCATCTCCCTCAACCAAAATCACGTTCTTGATGTTGAAGAGATTCATTTTGATACGTGTTCGCTCGTGCGCGGTTTTCCACGGATCAATTCCATAGATGGTTGCGGATTTCCCAAGTCTTTGCGCCATTTCCAGTAATGGGAAACCTGTCCCGAATCCGACATCCAGGACGGTCATATCGGGCTGAATCCGGGAATTCTCTAGCAGCATCAATCCGAAGGGTGCAGACCAGAGCGGGAGTTCATCCAGGCTGGAGACGACATTTGGATCGTTCCAATCAATGGATGTATCGAGATAGTCTGGGTATTGACTCATTTTTTTAATATCAGGTATCCAGACACATTCTTCTCCGATTAATTTTACCTGCTTGTAAGCAGACAAACCTCGAAGATATTTTTATGACTGAGTCAGCTCTTTTTTAAAACTTCTGACATTTTCTGGATATACTCCGGATTAGTCCCACAACATCCCCCAATGATATTTGCTCCGTTTTTGGCCATCTGGGGAATGTAGTTCAGATAATCCTCCATTCCCTGAGAGTAGGCGACCTTTCCCTCTTCAGAGAGTGAAGGATTTCCAGCATTTGCTTGTGCGAGGATAGGCAGAGTTGTTTTTTCCCTCATGATTTTAACCAAATCGACCATCTCTGCGCTGTTCAGCGTGCAGTTTGATCCTACTACTGGAACATTTTCCTTTTCCATTTCTTCCACAAACTGTTCGATTGTATTCCCCATGAGTGTGAAGAAACCCTTGGCATGGTGATTAAAGGTCATTGTCATGAAAACAGGCAAATTAGAAACCTTCCGAGCCCCTCTCAATGCACAAAGAGCTTCTTTCAGGTCATACTGGGTTTCGATAACCAAGAAGTCTGCTTTTCCATCTGTTAAACCCCGGGCCTGTTCGGCATAGGCCTCCTCAAATTCTTCTTCAGTAAATTCGCCTTGTGGTTTCAAGAATTTCCCCGTAGGTCCCATGCTTCCGCCTAAAAACTTTCCTTCTGGTTTAACTTCATTAGCGATGATGGCGGCGGCATGGTTTAACTCGTAACACCGGTTATCTAGATTGTGAGATTGGAGTTTGATTTTGTTTCCTCCGAAGCTGTTAGTGAGAACAGCATCGGCACCGGCATCGTAGTAGTTTTTGTGGATTTCTTTGACAACTTCTGGATTCTCCACATTCCATAGTTCGGGACAGGCTCCCTGAGGAAATCCGCGGCTTATGAGTTCAGTCCCAAATCCTCCATCCAAAAGTACTGTTTGTTCTTTAATAAGTTCGAGTATTGATCCAGCCATTTTTACCTCCTTAATATATAATTTGAATCATTGCCCAATGTTATTCATCTAATCGTCTGCACTGCACACTTCTATTTCAAATTGACTAACCGTTCAACTGAGGGGAACAGCTCCCTTTCTGTATGAGGCAAGAATAGGGCTCCTGTGTATTCGTTGAAGTACCCTGGTTCGGTGTTTAATTCAAGATACGTCATCATTCTCTCGAGTGCGTTGACGAGATCCTTGTTTCTATCTGAGAGGAGGATGAGATAAGCTCCAATGAGAGAGGTGTTCCCTAGATATTGAAATTTATCGCGTTCCAGATCGGGAAGCAGTCCAATCCGAATGGCATTTTCAATAACGAGATTTTGGCCGAATCCCCCGGCAATGTAAAAAGAATCTACCTGATCAAAGGTAAGCCCCGCATTTTTGAGTAGTAACGAGCAGGCCGAAAAAACCGCTCCCTTGGTACGGATTAAGTTGGCGATGTCGTTTTCAGTGATAACAAGATCTCTCCCCCAAAAAGACATGCTGCCTTTTTCAATGACAAATCCCTCACCCAGGTCAGTCTCGATGAGTTTATCTCTGACCTTTATTTTATTGAATTTTCCGGAGCGGTCTACATAGCCATGTATGAACAATTCAGCAAGAAGGTCGATCAGGCCAGAGCCACAAAGACCTTTTGGCTTTCCGCCATCGATGACTTTATAGTCAATCTTTCCGCTCTCATCAAATCTAATTGCCTCTATCGCACCTGACATTGCGGGCATTCCACATCGAATGCCGCCTCCTTCAAAAGCCGGCCCAGCCGAACAAGCACAACTCATCAACCAATCCTTATTCCCCAGCACTAACTCACCATTGGTCCCGATATCGATAAACATGGACACCTTCTGCGACTGTTTGACAATTGGACTGCA
>JAUWVG010000240.1 GCA_030617525.1 Candidatus Aminicenantota bacterium
AAAGAATGGGGTGTTCCGGTACATGACGATATAAAACTATTCGAATTTCTCGTTTTGGATGCCATGCAGGCCGGATTAAGCTGGAAAACCGTCCTCAAAAAGCGCGAGAATTTCCGCAAGGCCTTCGACAATTTTGATGTCAAAAAGATTGCAAAGTATGATGAAAACAAATTCCAGGAACTCCTTCTCGATAAAGGAATCATCCGCAACCGGATGAAGATCAATTCCGCTATTCAGAATGCCGCGGTTTTTATCCAAACCCAAAAAATATTCGGCAGTTTTGACTCCTACATCTGGCAGTTTGTAGGAGGACAGACAATCAAAAACTCCTGGACAAAACTCAGCGATCTTCCCCCAAACACGGCTGAATCAGACGCCATGAGCCTCGACATGAAGAAAAGAGGATTCAAGTTTGCCGGCTCTACGATCTGCTATGCTTTCATGCAGGCCGCAGGAATGGTCAACGATCACACAATGGGATGCTTCCGCTATCACGAAGTAGGGAAATAGAATAAAGTCCTAGCCTTTATGACTGACCAAAGTTTTAATCCCTTCTAAAAACAATTCAATGTGACTGTAGGACACATATGTGGGTGTAGACACACGTACGCCATAAGTTCCTTTTTCTTTACTCCCCACCGTTCTAACGACAATATTGTATTTCTCTCTTACATAATTGACGATCTTTTGGGGATCTATCCCTTCAATGGAAAATGCCGTCAGCCCTCCGCTCAGATTAGGATCTTCAGAAGTATGGAGCTTGACGCCCGGTATTTTTTTCAATTCCTTCTTCAGATGTCCGGCCAAAGCTTTAATGCGCCGCTCGATCCTTTCCCGGCCTAATACATTCTGAAAATCCATGGCTTCTCCCAAAGCCACAATGATGGGATCGGCCCTCTGACCGAGTGTCTCAAACTTTTTGGCGCCTTCATGCGAGTCCCAACCGGACGAGGCAATCGTCGGCCATAACCGGTCCTGCACTTCCTTTTTCACATACAAAACACCCACACCCGTGGGGGCTCCCAACCATTTGTAGGGGCTGGTGGCATAAAAATCGACGCCCATGTCTTTCATATTGAGGTTCAGCATTCCAATCGCATGGGCACCATCGGCCACAACCAGAACTCCCTTTTTATGTGCCATAGCACAAAGCTCTTTAACCGGCGCGATAAGCCCGGAGATAAAGACGGTATGGCTGATGCTTATGATTTTTGTTTTGGATGAAATGGCTTTTTCAAACGGGCCGACAAAATCATTTACATTCTTTGGGGGAAGCCCAATCGGCACTTCTTTGATGGCAATACCATACCTTTTTTCCTTCAATTTCCAGGGATGAATCCCCCCAGGATGTTCCATATCCGAAATGAGCACCTCATCTCCCGGTCCCATGTCTAAACCGTTGGCCACAAAATTCATCCCCTCCGTCGTGTTCCTGTTGATAACGGTCTCATCAGGAGATGCATTGATAAACTGGGCCAACTTGATCCGCACTTCATTCTTTTTTTTAGAAATGAAATTATACACATCATAGGGATTGGTGCACTGCCTCCGGAAAGTCTTCACCAGCGTGTTGAAGACAGGTTTTGGCATGGGGCCAACCGTGCCGTTGTTCATCATGATCACATCGTCCTGGAATAGATAGTGTTTTCTAAGCGCATCCCAGTAGACGCCATCGGGAGATTCATCCCGGATGTATTTTTGATTTAAAGACGTCACACTCTGGTAAATGGATGCATTGAGCCTGCTCAACGAAGCAATGGAGACAGCCGATCCGGCGGCAAAATATTTAACAAAATCCCTCCTCGAAAAACTTGTAGATGGCACCTTACTCTTCAATTGGGGAGTATTCATAAAAACCTCCTTATAAGACAAATATCTATACAGATTTATGTAAAGAATTTGCTTTATTTAGCTTTTTATTAAACGCTGACTTCTTTCACATTCACTTTGGAAAGGTCCATCTGGCCCAATCCATGGGCGTAGGCTGCTTTGATCGTGAAAATATCCTCGGCTTTGAGTCCCCACAAGGTGCAGCAGTATGAATCGACTGCAACCCTGTCCAATCCGGCCACGATTTTTTGCGGTTTTGTAACTTTTCCCGGTCCCATGGGCCCATTTGTAATAATGAATTCTGTGGCATCGACAATATTCAGAGTCGGCTTAATTATCATGTTGAGGTCAGCGATACACTGGTCGAGAAACTGGATATCGCTGGGCACCGTCTGCCATCCCTCCTTGTGGAAAGTTCTGTTATTCACTCTGTAGTTGAGCCCCATATGGTTTTTTAACGTGCCGGTAAATTTGTTCCCAGCATGGTCTTTGGTAATCGGCATATTGATAAAGACATCGTTGTTATAAAACTCCTTCACTATCATCGCCTCTTTCAGCGATTTTCCGGCAGCAATCTTCACCGGCTTGAAATTGGCTTCCTCACCGGCTATCAATCTAAGATTGGCCCCCTCTTCTTTCAACACCACATCCAATTTAGTGGCCTCCCAGTTATCCATTTCCAGCCAGGACAGGCAGTTGACTTCTTTGGCTCCGGCCTCCATGCACATCTTGACCACAGCCCGAACAATTTCAGCCTTGGTGAAAGTCCCGGGGTGCCACCGCTGCACATTGGGAAGGATGGCCACTTTTGCGTCTTTGGGAACAAATTTCTTGATTCCGCCCAGAAGTTCCACAGCACTGAGGGTATTCTCATAATAGTTTTCGCCCATAGCCACAGCGATATCAACCTTTTCCTGGCCGTAAACCGGTAAAGGCCCTTTGACAACACCAGGCAGCATAGAAACACCTAAGGCCGTGACTCCAATCTTGGTGCTTTTTTTGAAAAATTCCCTGCGGTTTATTTTATGTCCCATGAAACCTCCTCATTGTATAGTAATTTTCCCGACCGGAAAGATGAAGAAATCATATAATAGTGAACTTAAAAGTTCAAATGTTCGCTTTTTTCAGCAAAATGCTGCCCAGAGGCACATTGATATCGCTGGCAACCACAGGACATTTTGCCTTGAGAAGGAAGAAAATGGGCCGGATTTCATCGGACAGTCCCTCGTAGTTCCCCTGTCCTTTGCTGATGATTAAATCGGACGAGTGATAAAGATCAAGAAACTCAGCCGAGCACAGACTCAAAATACACCCCGGGGCATCACAACCAGAGGACAAAATCTCTGCAACTTTGTCGATTCCGGCCTCAACGGCATCCTCAAAAATAGCATCATTGATAATCGGACGCTCACGAACAGCATATGTCACAGGTTTCCCAAGTTCTTCGATGAGCAGACAATCAAACACGGTTTCACCCGCATTGTCCCCAATAAAAAGGATTTTGTCCGCCTTTTTCAGGGCCTTACAAAACGCCAAATAGTGATCAACAGCAAAATCCATTTTGAGGATCACGGCAAGATCTTTCTCCATGTCAAATTTTGCTGTTGTACCAAAATCAATCACATTTCCAGCTATGGATATACGTATGGCCGTCAGCAGAGGATCTTCCGAAGACTGAATAAGCTCCTTTAATCTCGGGTAGAGTTTGAGAGCCTGTTGAGTGTGCAGTTTTTTGATCTCCTGAAATGGATCTTCAATTCCCGTGACCGCAGATACAATCCGATAGACTTCTCGGCCAAACTCAGAAGGCGTGACATCCAGCGGCATCGTGGGGAGAAACAGACAGACCTGTTTCATGATGTTGTGGATTTTTTCTTTTTTTGTCGTGACCCTCTTGGCCGTGTTGAGAGCCTGACTGAGGAAGCAGGGAAAACATTCAAGTTGAGTTTTCACGTTTTTGCCTTCCTCATTCCATCTGCAAGCATTTGACTGTGACTGGGAAAGGCGATCTCGGGAAGATCCTGTGGATAGAAATACTTTGCCTCCAGTGAATCGGATCCTGGTTGGAGTTGGCCAAAACCATCAACCTCATATCCAATGATGATTACATTTTTGTACATGTATGACTCCTGGGAATAGACACCCACCAGCTTGACGATCTTCCCTTTAAGCCCGGTCTCTTCTTCGAGCTCTCGCAGGCAGCCCATCTCGGGGGTCTCGTCAATCTCAATAAAACCGGACGGTAAGGCCCACTGTCCATACCCGGGTTCGACTCCTCTCTTTATAAGGAGGATTCCTCCCTCAGGATTCCGGACAAACGCCGCAGTACTTGGCAGGGGATTTTCGTAATGAACCCACCCGCATTCAGAACAGGCCATCCTTTCCCTGTCTTCAAGTGTCTTGGGATTTAAAGAATTTCCACAAATCGGACAGTTTTTAAAGCTCATTCTTTATGTACCAAGGGGATTATAACACAATTATCTAACCTGGATTATTCACGAGTCGAGGTTGCCGCAGATGGTAGGCGCGGCGAATAAAGCTGTGGTATTCCACCGCGTTTCGCCGCAACACCCCAGATGTGGTAAGATCGGCTCGCCTGAAAGGTAAAAAATGTCGATTATAATAGAATAAAAAACAAAAGAAATAGAGCGAATTATAGTAGATTCCTAATAAATCAAGGTAGCTCGTTGATATCACTCTTTTAAAAACCTCCATCGACATTTTTTATGAATAGTTCAGGTTAATTGTGGCGGAGAGCGACGACAGGATCCACACGTGCCGCGCGTGCGGCCGGATAAATTCCGGCCACAAGGCTGATAACAACGGCAAAACCGACAGCTCCCACACACAACCACAAAGGAAAATTGAAGTATTCGAGGTAGGGAAGGCCCTGCTTTGCGAGAAAATGATTGATGACTTTATTGATGAGGAGACTGACACTCCATCCAAGCCCAAGGCCAAAAATACCCCCTAACAATCCTATCGAGGTG
>JAUWVG010000257.1 GCA_030617525.1 Candidatus Aminicenantota bacterium
GGATTTATCAGGAGTATCAGTGTCGGCATGATACCACTGGTCAGGCCAGGCACAGAAACTGATCCCCGGTACGGCAATGGAGGGATTGTTGAAGCAGATATGGTCGGTCCCGCCTGAAGGGCTTTGGATGTCATACCGGAAAGCGTCTCGTGAACCGTTTTTCTCCCATATGGGGACCGGGAAGATCTGTCCGTACCGGCTTCGAGGAGAGTCGGGGAGATACACGATATCGTTCATGCGCCAGACATAATTGCATAGGGACTCGCTCAGTCCGTCCTGGTAGCTAGGAAGATGGTTAGTGCTTTCGCTCATTGTCAGAATGGCGTTATTTTTGCGCAAACCTTCGCCCACCATATCCATATTGATGTTTGTACTGAGTTTTTCCGCAAATCCGGGATGCTGCGTGAAATGCTCGTAAGTGCCAGATATCTCATTGGGCCAGAGAAAATAGATTGTCCTTCGCGGCTTTGGGAGGATGCCGTTTTCTATGAGCTTTGTCAGAGCTCTTAAAATTTCCATCTGCACCACACACCCACCCATATTGTCGTTGGCCCCTCGTTTGGTGTATCCTTCATAGAGGTGTCCGGTAAATATGATCCCTTTTTTATCGGATTCAGTTCCCGGAATCCAGGCGAAGACATTCTCTATTTTGTCCGGAAATTTTTCGATCCGAGTTTTTCCCCGGACGGTGATTTTTCTTCCCTTTTCCACATCTTCAAGAAGTTGTGTCCACTGCCGCCAGGAGATCGTAAAACCGAATTTGAGGTTCTCCATTCCTGAGTATGATCCCCCTGAATAGACAACCTGATCGGGATCAAGATATCGGTCCTGGGCTCGAAAGGAAATGACACCTTTGACTCCTGCCGCATCCAGGGCCTTGGCGAGACCCCCTCTTGCATGAGACCACATCAGGGCGATCTTGCCTTCATATTCTTCCTGGATCCCGGCTTCCTCTAGTGTCTTGATATCACTTCCCTGGAGAGGTGGAATATAAATAAGATCTCCAGTGATATCCACAGATGAAGACCCGCTGGCAACCAGAGCGGCATCAGCCTCTAGGCGGGCGATAAGCTTTTTTTCGGGCTTAACGATCCAGAATTCTCCCTCAAACGCATAGCTGAATTCCCTGTCGCGAGTGAATTGATCTATGCGGATGTTCTCGATCCCATAACTCTTTGCGATGTCGACCATCTTTTCAGATTCGTAGAGAGTGTTTGTAAACTCTTCGGCATTTCTGATCCATGGCGCGCCGGCAAGAATCACCTCGTTATTGAAGATGATCTGTCCGGAAATTTCGTTGACGAGAATGTTGAGGATGTCCTGAGACAGTGGTGTTTTAAAGGAACTGCTGGACTGACTGTGTCCGGATGGAGGAGCCGAGATCAGACACAGAGCCAAAAAAAAGGTGAGGATGGTTTTAGTTCTCATACACGTCTTCCTTTTTGTTCGGAAATTTTTTTTATGTCAATTCGATCTGTTGACCTGTACGAGGTCAGCGGAGATTATGTCTTTTTCATATTGGTCTGGATCAGCTGCTTCAGCATCCCTTCGTCCATTGGCAGATCTTTGTGTGCCTCCTGCACGTGTTTGACGCCTTCATCAAGAATAAGTTTAAGGGCTTCGGCTTCAGTTTCGACATCAACTTTCATTTCCTGACCACACAAAGGGCATTTCATTTCGTAAGCCATGGGATTGGCCTCCTTCTTTCAGGTTTTTTAAGCTCCTCCATACTATTCTTTTTTTCTGTCTCGAGTCAATAATTAAAGGGACATCATACTTAATTCCGAATTAATTAAGTATGATGTCCCTTTAATTATAAATCATGAGCAGTTGTCCACAGAGAAGGACAAAGGCGCCATGGTTTTTTGGTTTTTGCAGGAGAGGAGAGTTGGCATGATTTTTGCCATAGATCTCATCTGGAATTTTAATTGGAACTGTGGCAACATTTTAGAGGAGGACAGCAGGATGAAAAAGAAAATTCTATCGAATGAAGAAGACCGCTTTTTAAAATTTCTATTATTTGGCGCGTTGGGTCTGATAATGTGCTTTGTCTTTGTGTCATGTGAAAACTATCAGATAAAGAGCCAGTGGAGGGACAGAGTTATCGTTGTGGATGGGCGGAGTGCGGATTGGCTGGATGCCCTGACGTATGTTGAAGAATTCAATATTTCTGTGGGGATGGCCAATGATACAGACTTTCTTTATGTCTGTGCTGTAGTGGGGAATCCTCTTGTTCGGATGCGGGTGATGCGGCAGGGATTAACAGTCTGGTTTGACCCGAAGGATGGGAGGAAAAAATCCTTGGGGATCAGGTTCCCCCTGGGATCTCAAGGAAGAAGAGAGCGGCCTGCTGAATTTGGAGAAGAATCGGATATGGAAATACTCCAGCGTGTCTTTCTTCTGTCCTTAAATGAACTGGAAATTTTGGGGCCCGACCGAACGGATGTGCGAAGGATTAATAAGACCGAGGCCAAAGGTGTCGACGTGGCGATGAGCGTCTCAAGCGGCTTGCTGGTCTACGAACTTAAAGTTCCTCTGATTAATAGCCCAGAGCAGGCCTTTGCTATCAATGTCCAGCCGGGAAGATCTTTCGGGATTGGAATTGAAACCAGTCCTCAAAGCAGGGACAAGGAGCAGCTATCCCGGCCAAGCAGGACCGGAGGTATGGGTAGACCTGGGAGTGGAGGAAATCCCGGGATGGGAAGAACCGGGGGGATGAGTCAGATGCCTGGAGGAGGGGGTCCCGCGATACCAAAAAATCTTAAGCTCTGGCTGTCTGTTTCACTCGGTCAAGAAAAGAGTCCTTTTTAATATTTCTTTAAAGTGAATGTGATCTTTTCCGGCTAACTTTCGTATTATGGAGTGAGGAGAAGAGTAAAAACATGAAAATTTTATTGTGGTTTATTCTTTTGGTTTTCTGTTGGCCTCTAGAGCTTTTAGCCCTTTTTCTCTATCCCATTGTTTGGATTCTTTTGATTCCTTTTCGCCTGATAGGAATCACGGTCACTGCTGTCTTGGATCTATTTAAAACCATTATCTTTCTGCCTGCAAGAGCGCTAAGAGGCTTTAAATAAGGATCATCTCCAAAAGAGTTGGTTGGCTCCTTGAACCCTCGAATCCTAGAATCCTAGAATCCTTTTTCTCAAATTGTTTCTTTGACATCCATTTTTTTCCTGTGATATAAGCTCTAACAGACAGAGATTTTTATCATACATGGAGAGGAGAGAATCTATGAGGAAAACTATTGTATTAATCTTGGGAATTTTTCTGGTTCTGCCTTTTGTTTTAGGAGCAGGGGATGGAGATGCTAAACAGGTTAAAGCTCTAGGGAAATATGATTTTTTCCATTACTACGATTACGCTGAACTCACAAATTTTCTGAAAGATATCCATGCTGCTTTTCCTCAACTGACAGAGCTTCAATCACTGTGTTCCTCTCAGATGGGACGGGATGTTTGGATGTTGGTCATCAACAATCCCAAAACGGGCCAACCCGAAGATAAACCGGGCTATTTCCTCAATCAGATCCATTCCAGTGAAGTTATCGCGTCCATGTCCTGTGCCTACACCATATGGTATTTGCTTGAAAACTACGGAAAAGACAAAAATGTTACCAAAATTGTCGATGATATCGTCTGGTACATTGTCCCCCGGCTGGATGTGGATGGGGCCGAAGCCTATCTGACCGGGAAACCTGCCGGTGAAGATCCCAATCCTGTAGACAATGACGGGGATGGTCTCTTTGACGAAGACTCTTCCGAAGACATTGACGGAGATGGATTTGTTGTCCAAATGAGACAGAAGGATCCCGAAGGAGAAATGAAAATATCGGACAAGGATCCCAGGATTTTGGTCAGGAAAGCCCCTGATGAAATAGGGGGGACCTACTATAAGACCTACAGCGAAGGACTCGATAATGATGGAGATGGAAAAATCAATGAGGACAGTTTCCGGACGAGGTTTTTATCCAACCGGAATTATCCAGGCAACTGGAGGCCTCAGACCGTTCAAAGCGGTGGTGGAAATTATCCGCTGGAGGAAACCATCACAAGGGCAGAAGTGGATTTTGTGGCCAGACATCCGAACATTGTCCTCTATCTGCAGCATCACTGCTGTGGGCGAGTCATACTCCGTCCTCCAACGACTATGGCGGACAAAGACTTTCCAAACCAGAGAGATTTGAGACTGTTCCAGGTCATTGGAGCCCGAAGCCTTGAATATTCCGGTTGGGACCTGGCTACATCAGTTTTTCATTGGAATTATCCTCCCGGGACCGGGAATAAAAAAGCATCACAGATCTACCGGGATAAGGATGGAAATATCAAAAACGCTCCCCAGGGAATGTATCCTGACGTAACGAGGCCGGAGTCAAATTTTGATTTCTGTAACTGCGAGGATGACGAGTCATTCGACCGCGGCTACTTTGCATGGGGAAGCTCGTTGGAAACCACCTATAATCTTTTTGGAATTTTTTCGATGGCTGATGAACACTGGGCTCCTCCGGATTATAATAAGGATGGAAGAGTTACGGATGAGGAGCGGTTCAAGTGGAATGATGAAGAGATGGATGGGATATTGTTTGTCGACTGGCATCCCTTTGATCACCCTACGCTCGGTGAGGTGGAAATTGGCGGATGGCGGAGAAATAAGATGAGTCCACCTGAAGGAGAGCTGATCCAGAAGGAATGTGAGATGGGAAATAAC
>JAUWVG010000384.1 GCA_030617525.1 Candidatus Aminicenantota bacterium
TTACAACAATTGGTTAAAAATCCCCAAAAACAGAAAATGAATAGCTACCTAGGTACAATACTGTTTTCAGCAAAAGTTCCCCCGAGAAAATATGCCAAAATTAGAGACTCGATGCTTTTATTGGGACAGGGGTGAGAACTATTGATTCAAGCCCGCCACCCTCTCCCTCGCATCATCAACCCCAGCTATCCCCGGGTCGGCGTCCTTCCACAGGTCGAGGAATTTCTGGTACTGCTCTAAGGTCAGGAGTCCTTATTCATTCCCAGTAGGAACGAGGCGTTTCAGTTCCTCGAACCAGTTTGTAATTACATTCAATTGTCCAACTGCCAATTCTTGTTCAGGTCCCTCTAGTACCAGAAATCTCTGGCCATCGTCGCAAAGACAATGTGAAAAAAGTGCCACAAATAACTGCACAGATGAGCATTTTGTCAAAAAAAATGTGCATGACTTGAATCTTAAGGGGATTTCTGGGATATTATGTCGTTATGAAAATCCCGCGAAAATACTATCGAACCAGGGAGTCCCGCCAAGGAATCCCTAAGAAAAAAGTAATCCTTTTCGCACTTCCTCTCATTGTCGCGGGTGGGGTATGGCTTTGGCTGGTCAAATTTGAATCCGAAAAGCCGGTAGTCAAATTGCTCAAGGAAACACAGTATATCGAATCCGAACTGGGATTCCGTGCAGAAGACGGAAAAAGCGGATTGGCCGAGATCCATGTTGAAGCCGTCCAATACCAGGAGGCTTTTTCGATCTTCCGGGAAAAATACCCGAGGAAAACTGGTTTTGTCGAGAAACAGCTTCCAATGCGACCACTTCCTTCCGGCCTAAAAGAGGGTGAAGTTGTTCTCCGGATCACTGCACGAGACCATTCCTGGAACGGCGGCAACAAAACCGTCCTAGAAAAGAGCATGGCCATTGATGTTCGACCTCCCCGTCCCGCGATCATGGGAGGGCCGCATTATATAAATCAGGGCGGATCAGGATTGATTGTGGTGGCGGCGAATGAGGAAATGCCTGTTGTCGGGTTGGAAGTTGATGATGACTTTTTCAAGGGATTTCCAGTTACAGAATCTCGACATGTGGTTTATTTTGCGCTGCGACGCGGAGCTGACATCAATACGACCATGAGTTTAGTGGCAGAAGATACTGCCGGGAATCGTGCCCAGCTGAGCTTCAGACCTAATATCCGGGCTCGTTCATTCAGGCAGGACAGGATCAATATCACTGACGGGTTCCTAGCTCAGGTCGTTCCCTATTTCAAAGGCAATGATCCTTCTCACGAGGGTACGAACCTGGAGATCTTCATCAGCATGAACAAGGAGCAGCGCAAGAAGGATGCTGACCGGATTCGAGCGATCTGCAAGGATACAGAGTCACAACCTCTCTGGTCGGGCGCATTTCTTCGAATGCCCGGCAAAACCACAGCTTCCTTCGGTGACAAAAGAACCTATTTCTATCAAGGCAGAGAAATAGACCGTCAGACTCATATGGGAATTGATCTGGCTTCACTGACACAGAGTCCTGTCCCGGCGGCGAACCGCGGAAAGGTCGTCTTTGTGGATGCGATGGGGATATACGGAAATTCCGTCATACTGGATCACGGGTGCGGTCTGTTCAGTATGTATGCCCATCTCAGCCTGATCGATGTTGAGGCCGGCACGGTTGTCGCGAAGGGAGATATTCTCGGAAGGACAGGTTCCACCGGTATGGCCGGGGGCGACCATCTCCATTTTGCCATGATTGTCCAGGGCGTCTTTGTCGATCCTGTGGAGTGGTGGGACCCTCACTGGATCCAGGACAACATCGAGTTGAAATTGGAATAGAGAGTCCTTGTTTTCGGGTAGGATTATTGTCGCTGATCACTTACACGCTCATAGGGTAAGGTCTTTCAGTTATCTTGCGTCTCAAAAAATAGCCGAATTTCGCCATGAGAGGCCCATAGAGCAAAAAACTCATACTAACCAATGGTGAACATTAGGGTGAACAAATCAGGGGTTTTTTAACTGAGAATTTTTCTTTGTCTCAATCATAATTCTAAAGAAACTCTTTTCCAGTGTCAGGCTATCTTTACCAAGCTTCGGGAAGCCAAGGTTTTTAGGTCACTCGTTTCCGCCTGCCTCAATAATTGCCCCCGCCCTTCTCAAATTGGATATGATAGTCGTGTTGAGTCTTCAAAACTTCTCGTGCACACAACTCACTCAGAAGAATGATATCAGCAAATTTTACTGCCTCATAGTAATCGCTTAGATTCAAAAGTGCTCCCCTCTTCAAAATGAAATGAGCAACTGTATTACGGTATTCATGAGTAAGTTCGTTGTCATATAGCGTTTTTATTGGCTTTCCCACCAATTCTGGATGGGCAGGAACTAGTTCCTTATGGGTGACTATCTTAATTTCCTGTTTATGTGCCTTTGACATAAGCATCGGACGCAAGTAGCCAAAAATGCCCTCCATAATTTTGTAGTAACATAGGAATCTGTAGTAATTGCTGAAGCTGTTCTTTGCTTCTCTGTATAAAGAATACAGAGCGAAAAATTCTTCTCTAAACTGCCCAGCATGAGGCTCCAGTATCACATTAGGATAGGGTGTTCTATAGCTGACCACGGATAGATTGTTCTTTCTGTCTTTGCAAAAAATCTTTTGTATAACTATTGGTACGCCAGCACGATAAGCAAAGAAATCTAGAAATGGAGTAATTCCTGAGAAAAACTTATTGAATGCCTCTTGCCAGGAACGGGCATGACAAACTAGTGATATTAAAGATATTTCATCATTTGTGTTCTTTCGAATATGATATTCCCCTTGGTATGTTTTAATGAAAGCCTCCTCCTCTTCTTTTGGCATGAGAAGAAAAGACTCCCCAAATCCCTCAGGAATTGAGCATTGAATTTCATCAGAGATTGAAATATTTTTTCCTACTGCACACTCAATTTCAAATTCACGCTCTTCTTTGTCTCTCAATTGCTCCTCATCGGTTCGTTTATCCCCTCGTAATTTGTCCACAATAATTAGATACCCTTCAATACCAGATGGACCCATTCTTTCACGTTCGATTTTTAAGCTAGATGTTTTCATTTCAGGTTCATCTTTTTTCATCTTCTTGATAGCCTTTCATCCATCTTAATCTCCTTTTTGAGAATCCCCCACGCATCCGTCTACTCATATGAACATTCTTCCAGCGTCACTATGTCTTTTTCAATTTCAAGAAGCACGGGCTTTAGAATTTCTGGCTTCTATTTGCTTTTTTAGCTCTTTTTCTTTCTTCTTTTCCTAATCTTAACAACTTTACATTTATCCCATTTATCCCCTTCGGCTTTCCTGTCATAAATAATCTCATTGTCATCTACATCTCTCATCAAAATATCTTTCATCTCTTTTTCATCAGTTTTCTCAATTCTGAATTTCCTGTGCTCGACTCCCCAGGGAGCTATCTGGATAGGTAATTCAACCTTATTTCCGTAGCCATGACCTTTAATAATAATGTCATCATCTTTTCGTACATATAATTCAATAACAGAAGTGGGTCTTTGGCTTTTGTTCCTAAATAGCAGATTTATTTCAGTTCTATTATCCAGAGCAGCTCCCCCAAAAAAATGATTG
>JAUWVG010000011.1 GCA_030617525.1 Candidatus Aminicenantota bacterium
GTCATTGACCTTGACAAGAGGGCCCGATTCGGGTATAAATTTTCTGTCTGAATAGAGGAGGTGAGTTTAGTGGCTTTTGTTGTTGTAGATGATAGCGAATCTATCGAATCTGCACTCAAACGGTTTAAAAGAAAAGTACAGCAGGAAGCGATTATTAAAGAAATCAAAAAGCATTCTGTTTATTACAAACCCGGCGAGAAGAGGCGGATGAAAGAAATCCAAGCCAGAAAGCGGATGAGAAGGCGCTTACGAAGAGAAAAGTATTTCGACTACTAAAAACTACACCTTTGGAACTTCAGCCTGATACTCACACGGCCAGAAAGCCTCCTTGGCTAAAAGTTAGATTCCCGTCGCATAAAAATTTTTTCTATGTTTCCAACCTCGTAAAAGAAAAAAATATCCACACCATCTGCCAGAGTGCCAAGTGCCCCAATATTTCTGAATGCTGGTCAAACAAGACCGCTACATTCCTCATCCTGGGCGACACCTGTACTCGGAAATGTGGATTTTGTGCGGTCAAAAAAGGAGTCCCGACTTCTTTTCTCCCTGACGAATCCACTCAAGTGGCTGAAGCGGTGTCTCTCATGGGCCTCAATTATACCGTCATCACCTCTGTCACTCGAGATGACTTGGAAGATGGAGGAGCTCGTCAATTCGCGGAAACAATATCAAAAATAAAAGAGACATCTCCACAGGCAAAAGTTGAGGTTCTGATCCCGGACTTTAACGGAAACACCGCCGCACTCCAAACAGTTGTTGACGCCCATCCTGACATTCTCAACCATAATCTGGAAGTGCCGGTTTCCCTTTATCTTCTTATCAAACGGCCCAAGGATTTTTACGACCGGTCACTCGGCATCCTCAAAACCGCTGCAAAAAAAGGAATGGTCACCAAGTCGGGACTAATGATCGGCTTAGGGGAAAAAATGGAAGATATACTCCAAACATTTTCCGACCTCATACATGCCGAGTGCAAACTCCTCACTCTAGGCCAATATCTCCAGCCCTCTCAAAAACATGTCCGTGTCCAGAAATTCTACTCTCCTCTCGAGTTTAAACAGCTTAAACAGATCGCTTTGGATTTTGGTTTCAAGGGTGTTGTCTCAGGCCCACTCGTAAGAAGTTCTTTTCAAGCGCACAAAATGTATGATTCTTTCCATAAAAATGTGATATAAGACAAGAAATGCGCTATTTAATCTTCACGGATATCCACGGCAATCTCGAAGCCTTCCTTGTCTTCTTGAAATTTGCCCAGAAGCATAAGATCGACCGCTATTTATTTCTAGGAGACCTGGTCGGATACGGGGCTTCTCCCAATGAGATCATCCAGAAAATAAAGTTACTGAAACCGATATCCACAATCAGAGGCAACCATGATAAGGCCGCCTGTGAAATCGAGACCGTTCAGACATTTAATCCCATTGCCGCTTCAGCCATCCACTGGACTAGACAAAATATTCTGAAAAAAAACCTTGCCTATCTCGAGCGCTTGAAAAAGGGCCCCATCGTCATCAACGATGAAATCTCCATCTGCCATGGGGCGCCGTTCGATGAAGATCACTACATCTTTGGTGAATTTGATGCTGCGGAAGCTTTCCTTCATGTCAACACTCCCATCTGTTTTTTTGGCCACACACATTTCCCTTTTGTCTATACGGAAAAAGATCATTTTGTCGAAGGCACTTTTCTGACCGGAAATTCAAATGAAATCAAAATCGAAAAGGGCACAAAATACCTCATCAATCCGGGTTCGATCGGCCAGCCTCGAGACAGAAATCCCCGTGCTGCCTGTGCCATCTATGATTCCAAATCAAAAAAAATTAAATTTTTCCGCCTCGAGTATGATATTGCCGAGGCACAGAGAAAAATAATAGAGGCCAATCTTCCCCCTGCCCTTGCCGAACGTCTGAGTGTCGGCATCTAGCCTAGAATGATCACCACCATCCTATCCTTTCCTCTCGGACAAATTCTCCTGGCCAAAACAGAACAAGGCCTGTGTCTGGCTCACTACTCTAAGACCAAAAAAAACATCCGTCAGACAGAGGCTTTCCTCAAAAGAAAAGGTTTCTCTCCTACGACTGATGATGCGGCTTTTAAGGACGAACACAAACTCTTCAACCAATATTTTTATGGTCAAAGAGTTGATTTCAGTAAAATTCCTGTCCATTTTATCTTCGGCACTCCTTACCAGCAGAACATCTGGAAGGAAGCGGCAAAAATTCCCTATGGGAAGACGGAAACATATAAATCTCTATCTCTAAAAATGAATCACAACGGCTTCCGGAGCGCAGGACAGGCACTTTCAAAAAATCCTCTCATCATCATCGTACCCTGTCACCGTGTGCTGGCAACGGGAAGCCTGGGCGGTTTTTCGGCGGGGCTTCCTCTGAAAAAATACCTTCTTGAGCTCGAAGGCATCTCTCTTCCCTAATAACCGGCCTGGACAATTCATGAAAATTGTCGACATTTTTTATGAATTATTCAGGTTAGGATTGGCATAGCAGTAGAGACAACTGTGGGGGCAGGATTGTGCATAGCTTCCGATGTCGACAGATTCCGTGCAGCCGCACTCAGATCGCTGACTCTTATCTTTCTTCAAGGAGACTTTCTCTTTTTGTGGATGCAAACTCTGCAGCAATGTGCCGTTTATGCAGGCAGATGGATTTATTCCCTCCACTTCAGTCAGAAACTTTTGGCTGCAGGAATAAAGAAACAAATTCCAGTTTTTGGCGATCGAAACGAGGCCGGTCGTCCTCCTTTTCTTTTCCTCGACTGAAGGATCCACATAGGCAAAACCAGCTTTGTCGGCTCTCCGTTTGGCCTTATTGTACCATTGAGCAAAACTGAACCGAATGACCCTGATCCCCTTTGCAGCAAGATAAGGGGCCAATGTTTCAAAAAAATCGAGGTTTGTCTTTATCTCCCCCTCCCGTGTCTCCCAAAAAACTATAGGATCAAATCGGACAGAAATATTTTCAGGCCGGCCGACAACCTCTATCAAAGAATCCAGTTGATGAAGAGCATCTTCTGGGGAAGGAACGCCGCTCTCGATAAAGGAACCGCCCAAACCCGTGATGGTGAAATGGAAGTAGAGCAAATCGTATTTTTCAAGCCTTTCTCTCAAATGGAAACGGTTGTTGATGAGGTTGTCGAAATTTTTCGACCAGAGAACAATAGAATGCACATTTTGTGGATTAAGATCGACGTTATAAGTGTGTCCGGACGGCCCATAGACTCTGGCTCTTTTTTCTGAAAGCATCCCAGCAAGCTCTTCAGGAAAAAAAGCCACAAGATCTGTACGTCTTGAGACACTGATCACCTTTTTCATCTTTTCTTGACAGTTAGTCCATTTGATTTTAGTATTTTAGCTGACATGAGCAAAGAAGAGCAAACAAGTGTTCTCAAAGCAGAGAATTTAAAAAAAAGTTACGGTCGGCGTTTTGTGGTCAATGGAGTCAACATCCAAGTATCATCCGGTCAAATTATTGGGCTGCTTGGAAGGAATGGAGCAGGAAAAACAACAACTTTTCAGATGATCATTGGTTTGCTAAAACCCAATGAAGGAATGATCACACTCAATAATCTGAACATTTCTCAATATTCAACTCATCAAAGAGCCCAAATAGGCATCACTTATCTCCCACAAGAAAACTCTGTTTTTCTCAAAACATCTGTAGAAAAAAACCTTAAAATGATCATGCAGCTTCAAGGCCAGAAAAAAGCAGTACAGAAAGATACAATACGTAAACTTCTTGACGAACTGGGCCTTCTCCCGTTAGCAAAACAGTCTGCTCATAGTCTCTCTGGCGGGGAAAGAAGAAAATTGGAAATATGCCGCTCTCTCATCATCAATCCAAAATTTCTACTGCTCGACGAACCTTTTACCGGAATAGACCCCCTCACTATCAAAGAGCTTCAAAAAATTATGCTCAAGCTAAAAAAGCAGGGTATCGGGATTGTCATTTCAGATCATAATGTCCAGGACACCTTAAAGATTGCCGACCGCTCATACATCATCGATCAAGGGGAAATCCTTACAGAGGGCACACCAAAAGAAATCACCAATGATGAACGAGCCAAAGAGAGATTTTTTGGAAAGGACTTTAAGCTGGACGATGAAGTTCAGATCTATGCTTAGGACTAAAAAGGTAATCGCCGAGTGTTTCGCCAAGAAAAAAGAAGAATAGGAATAAGTACACAGACAGAAGAACAACATAAAAAACCATTAAAAGAAGAGCGGCAGCGGAAATAAGGTTAAAAAGTTTTACTTCCATCACATACGATGCAATCCAGGTTGTAATAAACCACACAGCCCCAATAAACAGAACATCAAAAACCCTGGACTTAATCCAGATCGAAAATTGTGAGGGAGGTTCCTTAGATTTTCCCTCCTCCGCTTCAATAGTATCTCCACTGAAAGGGAGGTCCTTTTGAGCAACGACCTCGGGCAGTCCCATTCCCGTATCTAAAGTAGGCGTTTTTTCTTGAGGCACGAATTCTTTTTCTGCCTCGGTCATCGGGATGTTTGAAGGCGGCTCTTCTTTAATTTTAGAAGCCCAGGCCGGCAGATCATCAGTCGGAGGGACTATAACCTGTTTTTCAAAAAGAGGCGGAGTGGAAGAAACCGGTTCTTCGTGAACAGGTTCCCCTTGGAGCGGCTCCTCGATAACCTGGAATTCCTTAGGAGGCGGCACAAAGTCGGGCACATCTTCCTTAACAGGCTCTTCGTCTTTGTGTATGAAATCTTCAACAGGTTCTTTTGGAAAAGGGACGGATGCAATATCCTCACCCTGGTCTTGTTTCATAGAATCTATGAACCGGTCAATCTCCTGCTTCTCAATTTCAGAAGATTCTACAGTTTTTTCCAGATCCTCCATCTTCAAAACTTCTTCTTTGCTGTCAGAATGAGTCTCTTTTTCTATCTCTTTAATGACCTCTTCTTCATTTATGCCTTCCAACTTGATTTCAACAGACTCCTCCTCGTGTATCTTCTCTTCGCTCCATTCTTCCTCAAAATCATGTTCCTCTTCCAGCTCTTCTTTTTGGACTTCTTGTTCTTCTAAGTGGATTTCATCAGCTTTGACTTTTTCTTCCCGACTGTCCGCTTCCGGTTTTTGGACGACTTCAACTTCCTGGAGATCTACAGAATTTTCAGTTTTTTTTTTCAGCGGATTCTTCTGGTTCCACCTCCTCTTCATGTTTGAGAGGAGGTTCTTTCTCCTCAGCATTTTTTAAGAGATCTCCCGCAGCAGGATCCGCGTCCTTTTCGTCCTCTGGAGACGCTATCTCTTCCTCTTCGTCATCGTCAGAGTCGTCAACAACGATTTTTTCTCCAGGGATCTCTTCCTCGATTTTTTCATCCTCAGGAAAGAGCAGCTGTGTTCCGCAGTTTGAACAAAACTCCGCTCCTTCCTCAATAATTGCCTTACAGTATGGACATCTTCGTATTGCCATAATTCTATTTATAATTGGAAAAGAAAGACTTGTCAATCAAGGGAATGGAGTAAGAAAACAAAGTCGATTTAGAAACAGCAAAGGCAGCTGTTGAGAATAATTCTGTTTACTCTGATTTCTGTGGGAGCGGCTGCTCTTTGATTTCAGGACGAAAAACAAGCCAGAGGAGAAGGCTTATCGGCCATTCCAAAAGAAAAACCAAAAACACAACAGGCCACCCGGGTTTTCCCCGTTTTAGCGCATCATGATAGACCCAGATAAGACTCCAGATCAGCAGGCCAATAATAACGAGAAAAAAAGGAATCACAAGCAGTATCCAAAAAAGAGGTTCCATTTTTTTATCCTCCAATAGGAATACTTATTTTCGGCGGTCTTTATTCACAATTAGAAAAAACAAAATTGACAATGAATGGAAAATCGACTAAAAATAGAACACCGGCTGGGCGATTAACTCAGCGGCAGAGTGCTACCTTCACACGGTAGAAGTCGTGGGTTCAAATCCCGCATCGCCCACCATATCGTTTTCAACAACTTCCGCAATTTTTCGCCCCTCCAAAATGTAAGGTGTGCCCAAAACCGTCACAATCTTGATATATGAAATTGATGTACTAACCACGAGAAATAATATAATCTGTTTTCAAAATTCTTGAAATAATTATCTGAAGAAAAGTTAAAGGACAACTTCGTATAAAGCTTTCAATTAACCACAGAGCTTCAGTATTTAATAAATATTCAAGATATTCTGGTTTATACCTAGTTAGGTTGCCCAAATAAAATGTTATTGAATAAATCGCAAGTAATTCGTTCATAGGGAGTTGCTTGTTTGGAAAATAGGGGAGTGAAATGAGGAATTGGAAATTGTTAGGAAAGTAATTTTCAAAAAAATTACTTCCGAAAGCTTTGAATATTTCTTCCTTCATTTCCTCAAATAGAGGAGGAACTTCGGGATTACATGACCAACTTTTCTTGCTTTCATAGTTAATGAAATTTGATAAATTCAGGCTTTGATTTTGGAAAAAATGATGTGCCACTTTTGGCATTGATTCCAACCGAATAAAATATTTTCCAAGATTTGTTTGCACAGTTCTGTATTTATTGAGAATATTTGATTTGTTTAAACCTATCACAATTACACTTTTATTAGTTGACTCATTCCCTAAAATTATTGAAATGCAAGGAACGAATTTACAATCACCAAATTCTCCTACAGTATATTCATAACTAATTTCTCTGCAGTAGGAAAATAGATTTAAAACATTTAAAAAAGTATCATTGGGAATAGAAGTTCCAATTTCACATTCATATAAATGTGAAAAGACTCCTTTTTTTGTTAAGATTCCTTGTTTTTCAAAAGTCCTATATCTTGTTTTTCTTGGACTAAGTCCATGTTGGATATTTCTATTTATAATTATTTTTGGTTTTTCTAAGACTAGATAAGCTTTGGCCAAATTTAAAAAACAATAATAATACAATAAACTGCTTGATCTGTAATGTAATGATTTTGCTGCGATGTAATAGCTTTTTGCCTGTCTTGTATAACCTTGAAAAGCATTGAAAGCAATTTGGGACTTGATAGAATGATTTTTAATTCTATTTTTTACGAATTTCAATCCTATAGATTCAACTTCTGAATAGTATTCCAGGAAACACCATAAGTCTTCATCGATTTCTTGCCTTGTTTGAACAGTCCTAAAAGGATGTTTAGTAACTCGTTCATAAAACCAAGCCAAATTATAATCTTCTGGGGAAAAGACTACGTTTGAGTGCATTTTTCCTCCTTTGTTTACTATTGGATTTTCTTATATGCTCTGTTATCCTTCAGCCTTTCCCATATCGCATCAATTATAATCCCGGAAACATGATCCGGATCGTAATAGTAAGAAGGCTCATCACAACAGTCTTCTGATAATTCCTTGTTTCCACCTTTCCACAGTCCAAGTTCATTTCTGATGAACATGCCTAAGCTGAAGTGGAACAAAATCAGTTTTTCTTCGGGAGTGTTTTTAATTGTTTCTTTAGATTCTTCTGTCAAGATTGATAGGATTCTTTTCACAGCTTCTTCTTTTGTTTTTGGATATGTGCTTATTGTTTCTTTCATCTTATACAAATACATTCAATCTGGTATAAATTTCAATCTTGGCAAAATGACTAAAACAAAAAAGATAAGCAATGAGATCACATACATGAATAAAACATACTTTGGCATAAACAAAGATAATTTTTTTTCTTTTCTTTGTTCTTTTGATAACCGCATACTGTAAACAAAAAAAAATATAACAGGAATTATTCCAAATAATGCAATGTTAAAGATAATTTCCAAAGCAAGTGAACCTATATTAATTTCCCCCACTTGGTTAAATTGAGAATACAATGCTTGTGCTACCACTAGCCAGAACAGCCATTTCCCAATAAATAAATAGTCTTTTTTCTTTATTGCATCCCTGATTTCTTTTTGCTTAGGCAGGCCTTTTCCAAAATCATCAAATTCATCTGCAGGTGTTTCTCTGTATTCTTTAACTTTTTGAAGAAGTTCCTCAGAGGGCTTGTCCAATCCTTTTTCTGCTAAGACAACTTTTGCGATATTTAGTGCTTCTTCTGTATATTCTGAATGATCAAAGAAAACAATACTAAGAAGTTCATAGTCATTCAACTGTAAATACCTTTGTCTTAACTCATTCATTTAATTTCCCCCCCTTCTGAGAATTTTCCTTGTCTCCTTCGTCTATACAAATGTCAGAACAAATACTATGGCCTCATAGACCAATATTTATCTATTTGTTGACCTTCTAAGCAGGCAGTTTTATTCCCACGTCGTATAAAAAATTTGCCATTAAGATACTGTTTAGATTCTGCAGGTCTAATCGTAATCAAACACAAATTTTTATCTTCATATGTATATTTGTCTATTTTTACTAATTCAGCATCGATCACATCTGGAGAAATTCTATCCTCAATATATCCAATTAGTCTTTGTAGATAACCATCCCATTCATCTTTATTGTATTCAATATCGATTCCTAAAATGTATTTATTATTTTCCAATTCAATGTCAATCCCTTTTTCTTCAAATGCTTTTTCAAATCTGTGTTTTTCTAATATGCCGATTACTACTTCTCCACCTTTAGTGTTTAAAAATGAAACAATTGATCGTAGAACGCCTTCTTCAAGTATAGAATCATTAGATTCCTCTTTCCCATCTCCTAAGTAAAGCCTATTAAGATCTAGTTTTAGAGATCCTTTAAATTCTAGATTGTCCCCCTCTTCCTTCAACAAATAGTAATTAATCCCACTTTTTTGCTTGGCAAATTTATCTTCCTTTTTTTGTCCTTCATCATATTTTTCTTTCCAGATTGACCTGAAGCCAAGTTCTGCATCAATTATTTTCTGTGTCAACTCAGCTCTGATTTGTCTACTTTTCTGTCCAGCTCCACCTGCCCCTCGATATGATCCTATTGTTTGATTATCACAGTCCCAAAGATGTAGTATTAAAGGTTCTAAAAAATTCCTGATAGAGTTTTTGAATTTACTTACATTTTTTATCTCAGTTGGAGAAAGTGAACATTCAATTAAGTCTCTAAAAATTCCCATTAATACAACTACAGCAGAATTTGTGCGGACATAATGCTTATCTCCACTATTCCATTCATCAATCATCTCAGTTTTAAATACATCAAAAAACGCCTTTATCCGTTCAAAAGCAAACGAAATAGTCTCATCATATGAATTATAGAATAATAAATCTTCACTTTTTGAGACGATTTTCTGTTGACTTAAACTTGTGCAAATTGTTGTTAAACTTATATTTCCTTCATTTTGTTCTTTGGGGATTGATATATGACCAAAAAATGGGGAATCTTTATCATCATTTAGAAGTTTTCCTATTTTTGAAATTACAAATAGTTCTTTTTCTTTGTCTTCTTGGGCATTCACATATAAATCTTCATATAGATCCCACAATAAATCTGGCTCAATTGATTTCTGGTTTTTATTAATATCAACAAATATCTTTGTTTGTTGATCGCTTGGAATCTCTGCAAAAGCCACAACTGGAATTGTCTCTGTTCTTTTTTTCTCTGTATCGGCATATCCATACAACCTATGTTGGCCATCTATAATCCAAGCACATCCATAATATGGTGGTAAAGTCAATAAAACTGGTTTTGTATCTCCATAAACTCCCTTCATTTTATCTTTACTAACCATCGCTTCTTCATTTGTAAAATTGCATGTAAAATTCACAATTATGTTTCCAGGAAAAAATCCCCCATTTTCAATAAATTGTTCAATTTTATCGATTCGAGTTTTTTTTATTATTCTTTGATAACTATCTGTCAGATCTAAAAAACTATATCTTCCTGTCCTTTGGTGTACATAAGAAATCTTTAAAAGGTGTTCTGGGCACATGGAAAAAAGATAATAAGGAATTCCACCCATTTTTGCTTTTAATGCAGGAATTTTAACTTCAAATTTTTTTATTTTTTTTTGGTAAAAAACACGATTGTAAATCTGATATTTAGCTCCCTCCCCTGCAATTTTTGCCAAATCATGGAGAGCAAGCATATCATATTCATCCCAAATTAAAAGATTAGATTCTTTTGCATCTAATTTATCATTCTCATCCCATATTATGTTTTCAGTAGCGAAAACAAATACAAACCTAAGATTCTGATTGTCGATGAGCTTTCTTATCGCAATTCTCATATCATTCAGATTATTTGAAAATTCTGCAATATCTTTCTTCAAGCTCTTTTTCCCTAATGAAACTTGACTCTTGCACTCCACAATAAAAACAATATCTTCATCTATTGCTAAAACATCAATTTGTCTCGTCTTTTTTTGTCCTTGTCTTGTTTTCAGATTTATTGTGAAATATTTCGAAGATAGTTTTTGTACACCAATTTCATAGAACAATCTCCACACATAATCTTCGAGCCTGGTTCCAATATCTTTCTCCTTCTGAATTCTAGTTTTTGTTTTATATTCTTTTTTTACTTCCCATCCTTTTGGAATTTCTGAACCCTTCTCAATTGAGTTTTCAAAAATTTCTTTCTTTCTCAGCCTGTATTCAAAATCTAAATCATCTTCATCAAATAATCTTCCTTTCACAATTAGCTCATTTTCCATTTCTGTTCCCCTTTTATTAACAATAAAAATTATAAATTGAATATGAATTCGATCTTAAAATAGTAGTTCTTCCTCTTACTTAACAAAACCTTTCTTTTCAATCTTTTTACATACATAGTATTAAATAGAGATTTAATCAATTCTTATCGTCTTCATTTGGTTCTTATTGTCAAATTTGGCAATAGAGTACTACACTCTCCACGAAACTTAGCAATATCAGGATTTCTGGTCTGAGACTTAGGGCATTCTATTGTCATATTCCTCCTTGCTTATGTGATTCTAGGGTATTTATTTAAGGGATGAGTGTCAAATAGAAAACAGACTCTCCCCAAGTCACAGATAAGTCACAAAAATTGTTGAATTACGCTGAAATTACGGAGAAGGGACTGAAATCAAAAAATCAGCATATCTAAGATTATCTCAGATAATCCATAGCCGAAGAAATACACTTATCTGTCCGAATTTAGCTGAAACGGGACAGAGAAGGTCTAAAAATTTGATTTTTGCATTTATTCATTAATCAAAGTGATTCAGGGAATTTTTCCTTAAGAGCAACCTTTTGTTGTTCTTTAATTTTATCTTGCTCTTGAATTGCTAAAGATTCTCTATATTCTTTTGCTTCAGCAAGTTTGGTAAGTTCTATTTCCCCATGATTTTCCTTAACAGCTTTCTCAATCTCATCCAAGCTGATCTTGAAAAATTCTTTTCTACTATTTACCAAGTTTAATCTTTTTTGATTAAAATTTTCATGTAATTTGGTTTCTAAATCAGGTGCATTTTCGGAATAGATCATTGCATGAACATCAAAATAAAACGGAACAGAAGCATCTCCCAGTTCTCTAACACGATCCTCAGGCACTAAGCGTCTTGTTAAGCCCACTTTATATACATTCTCACCAAAAGAACCAATATTTGAAATTACATATACATGTCCAGACTTGGTAAGCTGAGCCCTTGAGATTGCACGCTCTTTTTTTTCTTGGGCTTCTTTAAGACTTTCCTCCAATAATCTCATCTTTTCTTTTAATTTCGCTAATTCTTCACCATGTGCAGATTCAATCTCACTTCTGGCTTGTTCAAGAGATTTTTGATAGCTTTTTTCTTCCTGTTCTGCTTCTTTTTTTGCCTGTTCAATCTCCCTTTGGACTTTTTCTTCTTCTCTCATTTGTTCACGTATTCTTCTTTGTTCCTCTTTTTCTTCGTACAATTTTTCCTGGTATTCATGGGCTAAAAAAAGTTCATTAAGTTTTAATTGTAAGTACTCCTTTGTTATTTCAATTTGAATTGGTTCTCCAAGTTTATTAAGTGCCTCAAATGCCTTTTTAATACGCTCTTCCATTTTCAGTGCATTATTCCATTTCACTTTCAAAATCGCAGAATCACATTCATTATTGAAAGCACGTAAAATCAACCTAATGTTTCGATTTGTCATTTTGCGACCTTCGGCCTTGCTGCCCCCGACTTCCCAATCTGTATGACAAACAGCAGCTTCTTTTGCCCTTACAATCTCTTTTTGTTGATTTCTAACATCAATAATTTTATCTTTATATTTTCCTGATGTTTCAAAGTCAAAGTGAGGCTTATAAATACCATAAGAAATAAAATCAAGGTCTTCTTCAAGGATGCTTATTTCTTTCAATAAATTTTCATAAATTGAACGCTTTTCTTTATAATTGTTTTTTAATTCTATTAATTCACTTTCTAAATCCCGATATTGGTTTGCAACTTTTTCCTTCTCACTTTCAATATCAATGACCCCTTTGAATCGAGTGTATATTTTTTTATAGCTGCTTGATTTTCTTATAAAAAGAACAATGAATAATATTACTAGCAAGAAAAAGGTTATGGCTAGAGCCAATATGATTGAATCCATATTACTTCCCCTTTAAACTAAATTTCATGACATTTATACTAATAAAGATGTTGAATTACAAGCTTTCCAATTAATAGAATTAGTTTAAATTATAAAATGTTGGATGCATTATTTTTGAAATCTTCAGATAATTTATCACAGAGAAAAAATAGATGATAGAAAAGTGGACAAACAGAATACACAAAACTTTTGTCATACTTTATTCCAGTCGGATGTCCACTTTCATTCCTATAATTTCGTATTAAGTTAAAAAGAGAATCCAGTTGGATACTCCAATTGTAATCTCCCAATCGTTCATTCACTTCATTTTCTATTTGAGAAAATTTGCTCCTAAATTCTTTATATTTTTTTGATATAGTGAACTTATTATCTACTTTTCTTTTAAATTCATTCTTAATTTGGTCATTTGAAAAATAATTTAAGAAAGAATCTATTAAGTCCAATATCATTTTTTCCGCAGCACAACCAATCATTACTAGCGTAGCTCTTGTACAATTTCTGCCCAAGCAAATTAAAGCCTCAGATAAGTATTCCTCTACGACTGAATCCACAGTATTGCATGAACTCTTAAGAGAAGAGATTAAACCAGTTGGATCAAATATATCTATCGTTTCTTCTGTAAGAGCTTTCTTCCCATATTCAGTAGTTTTAAAAAAAGGATATTCTGCATTTCCTCTATTCGCCCCAATTGAGATTACTCCAGTTACTACATGTTCCCAAAACAAAGCAGAAATTTCTCCCCAGTATTTGTTATCAAATTCTCGGGTTGGTTCCTGTCTTGCTCTATCATCCCTTGCAAAACGTCTTAATTCTTCCTCAGATAAAAATTCTTTCTCACAACTTACTTTAAATATTTCACGGTAAAGTTCTTCAAATTGAGGATAATTATGTGAAGAAAGATTTTTTAAAGATTTAGTGAATGCTGACCTTAATTGTTGATGATCCATCTTTGCCTCCCTTTATAAAATTTTAGACTTTTCGATTAAAAAGAACAAGGCTTGAAAAGATGAGAACCTTTTCTACGATCCAAATTTTTGATTTACGCTGAAATAACAGAATCGGGACTGAAAGCTTTGAAATACTATGGGATATTAGAGGTAAATAAAGGCTAATAATTGCCTTTTCTGAAACAATATCCTCTGTTTTTGAGCCAAAATGGGACGAAATTCGGGAATAACGGAAAATAATATCCCATTTTTCACATGAAACTGTATCTAGTTGAAATAGAATGAGTTACAAATTTTATTAGTTGACATAATGGTTAGCTTTCTTTCTGATGCAGGAGTGTCAGAAAGAAAATATTGGACGAAGCCGCTACGCGACACCTATGGGATTTCAATGAAGTGGCTTATTAGGTGATTAGTACATGTACTGGCGGATTTTTCTTAAAAGAGATGTTCTTTGAGATCGTCCTTCAAAACTTTTCAGTAGCATGGTACTCATAAAGTCACATTCGGGTAGACGGGTAGTATAAAGGGGAAAAAGTCTGGAATAATATGTATGATTTACCATGCGGCCATCTCTAGTGGAGGGCTATTACACCTTGGCGGCTGAATGACTTCTTTTTTTATCATTCTACCATTTTTGCAAAAAGGGCAGGTAGTAAGGTCCATTCCACATACTCTAAGCAACAACTCCTGCCATGTCTCAGTATCATTTTTTTTCTTTGGCTTTATTGGATCTGAAAGAAGTCTGCGACACTGACTTAGCATCGAACCCCTCTTTCTATTAGCGAAAAGACCGTAATGTCTTATTTTTACAAACCTATGAGGCAAAACATGCAGCATGAATCTGCGGATAAACTCAGAAGTTTCCAGTCTCATTATTTTCTTCTTGTTCCCATCAGCGTAATCACGCCAGTGGAAAAAGACCTTCCCGTCTTCTATCTTTAGGATGCGATGATTCCCGATGGCGATCCTGTGGGTGTATCTCCCCAGATAATCAATGAGCATCTCAGCATCTTTAAAGGGAGGCTTAGAGTAGACAACCCATTCCATTTTGTAAAGATCATTGAGTAAAACAGCAAATTGGTTCTGGAGTTTAGCAAGAGCGCCTGAAAACTCCAGTTCTTTTGATTCCCAACTCTTTTTGAGGTAAAAAAGCACCTTTCCTCTGAACAATCGGGAGAGAACCTTTACAGCCATAAAGTAGTTCTTCCGGCAGGACAGCCATCTTTTCCCATCAAAAGATATACCTCCTCCGGTTACGATGCAGTGGATATGAGGATGATCCATGAGGTTCTGTCCCCAAGTGTGCAAGATACAGATAAATCCGATCTGTCCACCCAGACGTTTTGGATCTCTGGCAAGTTCGATAAGGGTCTCAGAAACAGACCGGAACAAAATGTCATAAAAGATCTTCTTATTCCTCAAAACAAGCGGATTGAGCTTTGCTGGAATGGTAAAAACTACATGGAAGTATGGTACAGAAAGAAGATCCTCTTTTCTTTGTTCAAGCCATTTTTCTTTTTTAAGGAATTGACACTTAGGACAATGTCGGTTTCGGCACGAGTTGTAGGATATCTTGATTCGCCCACAGCAGTCACACTCATCTATATGACCTCCAAGCTCTGAGGTTCGGCATCTCTCTATAGCACGCATGGTGCGGATATGGTGAAGCGGCATTTTATGGGACGCTCTGTAAGCATGCCCGTGCTTACGGAAGATGTCGGCAACCTCAACACTTTCTTCCTGAGTCATCTTGTAGAGGCTATGAGTTTTTTCTGCGTTTAATATCTAGAGGACTAACGATGCGGACCAGCTCCTTCCGGCTGACATGGAGATAAATCGTTGTTGTATTTATCGACCTGTGACCTAAAAGGAGCTGAATATGATAGAGGTCAGTGCCAGCTTCCAGGAGATGGGTTGCAAAACTGTGACGGAGCGTGTGGACCGTTGCCGGCTTTTTTATCCCGGCTAATTTCTTGGCTTTAATCAAAACCCTTTGGATTGACCGTCCTGTAAGAGGTTTATCTGGA
>JAUWVG010000404.1 GCA_030617525.1 Candidatus Aminicenantota bacterium
TATCTGG
The DNA here is from genome assembly GCA_030617525.1 of Candidatus Aminicenantota bacterium. Classification (GTDB taxonomy): domain Bacteria; phylum Acidobacteriota; class Aminicenantia; order Aminicenantales; family Aminicenantaceae; genus JAUWVG01. The sequence continues at coordinate 8 of JAUWVG010000404.1, forward strand.
CCCGGGAGGAACCCAAACACGACTACGTGCTGATTCAAGCTGAAAGCGAGGTCGCAGCCGTAAACATGCTCTATGGAGCGGCCGGGGCAGGAGCCCGCGTAATGACAACAACCTCATCACCTGGATTTACTCTAATGCAGGAGGGCATTTCCTATATCGCCTGTGGAGAGCTTCCCTGTGTGCTTGTCAACGTTGTCAGAGGAGGCCCTGGCCTTGGAACCATCCAGCCCAGTCAGGGAGATTACTTCCAGGCTGTAAAAGGCGGAGGCCATGGAGATTACAACCTGATCGTCCTTGGCCCAAACTCGGTTCAGGAAATGGTCGATTTTATACTTCTCGCATTCGAGCTCGCAGATAAATACCTCACGCCTGTCATACTGCTTTCCGATGGAGCCATCGGCCAGATGATGGAAAAAGTCGTACTCCCATCTCCTATGGCATACAGGCCTGATAAACCCTGGGCAACAACCGGGAAAACGCCGGACAGGGAAAGGAACATTCTCACGACGCTTTTTATCGAGCCAGAAGAGATGGAAAAGAGAAACTTGATGCTTCAGAAAAAATACAAGAACATCAAAGACAATGAAGTCCGGTTCGAAGAATACCATACAGATGACGCTGAAATTATCGTCACTGCTTTTGGATTGTGTTCTCGAATAGCAATAAAAACAATCGACATCGGAAGGGATGCAGGTATCAAAATGGGCCTCTTCAGACCCATCACTCTCTGGCCATTTCCCTACAATCAGCTGGAAAGCATTGCCTCTAGAGATCATGTCAAATTCTTCATCTCTCTCGAGATGAATGCAGGACAGATGGTGGAAGATGTCAAGCTGGCCGTATGCGGGAAAAAACCAGTTCATTTCTATGGGCGCATGGGAGGCATAGTCCCTACTCCAGATGAAGTCTTTGAAAAAATCAAACAACACCAAAATGAAGGAGATTTGGGATGAGAGAAGGTTACGAGTTGATATATGAGAGGCCAAAAACTCTCACCTCGACACGGATGAGCTTTTGTCCGGGATGTTTTCATTCCACCGTGCATAAACTTCTAATGGAACTTGTCCAGGAAATGGACCTTCAAGACAAAATTGTTGGCGTCTGCCCCGTGGGATGCTCTGTATTTTCCTACAAATACTTGGATATCGATATGCAGGAAGCGGCACACGGCCGTGCAGCAGCTGTATGCACCGGTATCAAACGTATGCTTCCGGACAGGATCGTGTATTCTTATCAAGGAGACGGCGACCTTGCCGCAATCGGGATAGCCGAAACTATTCATGCCTGCAACCGCGGAGAAAACTTTACCTTTATCTTTATCAACAACGGAATCTACGGCATGACCGGCGGGCAGATGGCTCCGACCACCTTAGAGGGGCAAAAAACATCGACAAGTCCCTACGGTAGGGATCCATCCACAGCCGGAATGCCGCTAAAAATGGCCGAAATGGTCTCCCAGTTTGACGGGGTGGCATATGTGGAAAGAGTCTCCTGCGATACTCCTGCACACACCAGAAAAACAAAAAAGGCACTAAAAAATGCCTTTGAATACCAAATGTTAGGTCTGGGAACCACGTTTATTGAAGTGGCTTCAAACTGTCCGTCCGGATGGAAATGTACACCGGAAGAGTCATTGGACTGGATGAAGGAAAAGATGTTCCCCTATTTTCCTCTTGGTGTATTCAAAAAACCGGAGAGAGGCTAAGATGCTGCAAGAAATGATCTTTGCCGGATTTGGTGGCCAGGGAGTTCTCTCTATGGGAACACTCCTAGCCTATGCGGCTATGAAAGAAGGGAAAGAAGTCAGTTGGATGCCCTCTTATGGACCGGAAATGCGGGGAGGAACCGCCAATTGTATTGTCAACATCAGTGATCAGCCGATCTCTTCCCCCATTGTAAGCAGATATGATGTGGGGATTGTTCTCAATCAACCTTCTCTTAACAAGTTTGAATCCCGAATAAAGGACGGCGGAATTTTCATTTGGGAAAGCACCAACATCAAACAACCGCCAACCCGTTCAGATATCCAAATGTTCGCTCTTCCTGCATTGGAAAAAGCCACTCACGAATTGAATAATGTCCAGGTCATGAACATGCTTGTTCTTGGAGCTTTAATCAAGATCAACGGCATCGTCAATAAAGAATCCATCCTCGTAGCGCTCAGTGAAACTCTGCCTGAACGACACCACCATCTCATCCCCCTCAATAAACAGGCGATCGAATTGGGTGAAAGTCTAGTCTGATCGATTTTATGCACCGAGAAAAGAGGATATTGTCGTGAAGTACCCGGTTATCAACAAGAGTCCGATAATGACCAAAAGGATTCCACCTACGAGAGTGATCACTCTAAAGTACTTTCGGATAGTCTTGAAGTACTCGAAGAATTTATGGATAAGGAGTCCGGTAAGAAGGAACGGGATTCCCAATCCTACTGAATAAGAAATAAGCAGGATAATGCCTTTTGCGACATTTTGTGTCGCTGCGGCCATCGTCAAAATGCTTCCCAGGATCGGCCCTACACAGGGAGTCCAGCCGGCACCAAAAGCCATGCCGACAAGAACCGTACCTATTATTCCCAACGGCTTTTTATCGAGATGAATCTTTTTTTCCCGTTCAAGAAATTTGATCTTAAACAGACCGGCAAAGTGCAGCCCCAGAATAACAACAAGTGATCCGCCTATAATTTCGAACCATCTGATGTTTTTGGCTAAAAATTTCCCAATAAACGTCGCCGAAGCCCCCATAGCAATAAAGAGGATAGAAAAGCCAAGGATAAAAAACAGGGAGTTGGTGATAACAGACTTCCGCACTTTTTTTAAATTTTGGTCCTGGGACAGCTCTTCGAGAGAAATCCCTGTTATAAATGCCAAATAGGATGGAATCATGGGAAGAATACATGGAGAAAGAAAGGATATCAAACCTGCCGTAAAGGCCACAAATACCGAAACATTTTCTGCACCTATCATTTTTAACCTTCGTTAATTAATTCCTGGAAAAATTTTTCTATTTCTTCTCTTTCCAGGTCGCCAATCACTTTGTGCCGGAGTTTTCCCTTTTTGTCGATGATGACCGTTACAGGAACCACTCGGGCAATCCCGTAATCATTGAGAAACTTCTGCGTTCCCATAGCCACAGGATAAACGAGCTCTCGTTTCGCTATAAACTTCTTGACGATTTTCTCGCTCCGATCTATAGAAATGCCTATGATCTTCAAACCACTGTCTTTGTGCATTTGAAAAGCTTCGTTGAAGAAAGGGATTTCTTTTTTGCAGGGAGTACACCAGGTCGCCCAGAAATTCAAAAAAACAACTTCTCCCTCCATCTCTGACAAAGAAATCGTGTTTCCATCAAGATCGGTCAGAGTGAAATCAGGAGCATCAACAGGAGAATCTTCCTGTGCAAAGAGGCCGTCTGATGTCAAGTTAACTAACAAAACAAGGGAAAAAGAAAGAA
>JAUWVG010000434.1 GCA_030617525.1 Candidatus Aminicenantota bacterium
TGCTGCAGATGCGAGGCATCGGCCCATGAGATTGCCACGTCGCTTTGCTCCTCGCAACGAACGATCGCAGAGAGTGTGGTGACCTGACCTTGTCATCGCGGGCACAGCGAAGCGATCTCTACAAATGGGATTGCTTCGTCATTTCATTTCTCGCAATGACAGACCGACATTTAATATAGACTAGCCAATAAACAAAGTGACCTTCATGGATATTGCTAAATATCAAACTATCAAGTCGATATCATTGAAGAAAAATGAAGGTGTTGGCAGTTATTATAAATTATTCAGGCTAACATGAAGCCAAAGATACTTGTGCATATCTGCTGTGCTCCCGATGCTCTCTATGTTTTGGATATTCTGAAAAATGACTTCGATGTGAGCGGATATTTTTACAATCCTAACATTCACCCAAAAAAAGAATATGACCTGAGGCTCATGGAAACCCGGAGGGTCGCAAAATCACTCAAAGTGACTCTCTATGAAGACAAATACGATACAAAGAGATGGTTTGATATCACTAAAAAATTCCGCTTTGAGCCCGAAAAAGGGAAACGATGTGACATTTGTTATGCCATGAGATTGGAAAAAACAGCACAGAAAACCAAAGAGCTGAAATTCGATACCTTTACGACCGTAATGAGCCTGAGCCCCTGGAAGAAGTCAGATGTTATAAATAAAATCGGTTTGATGTTTTCTTTTCGGTACGGCATAAATTTTTTTGAAGCCAATTTCAAGAAACAAGACGGCTTCAGAAAGAGTGTGGAATTGAGCAAACGCCACGGGTTGTACAGACAGAATTACTGCGGTTGTAAATTCAGTCATCGCTGATTGACCGGGTTACACGAATTTTTATTCCACCCACAAAAGATAAAAGAACATTGATTAGCACAGCCAGGACAAATCCAGCAATCGCCAGAAGGAGAAATCCTAAAACACCCCCGAAAAACCCAAAAACAACACCGCCCAGCAATTTTCCGTGGAGAACTTTTAAAAAATCTGGAAAAAATTGAATCGTTTCCACATACCGCTTTGCGACCCCAACAAGAGTTCCCATAATAATACCCAAAACCAGACCTAAAGCTCCCCAAAAAAAGAGAAATGACAGGAGATTGATCGAACGGAATATATAGAGCTTTCCATTTTCTTGCTCAGAAGGATCCAAGACTTTCTCTTCCATCCGCAAAGAGAGTTTCTCTTTATGAGCACAATAAACACATTCCTGGGATTCATCTTCAAGCCGAGTTTTGCATTCGGGGCAGATTTTCTCTTCTTCATCAAAGCTTCCTCCACAATGAGTGCAGGATTCATTTTCAAGGTCGTTTTCATATCCACAATAAATACAAATCGCTTTTCCCTTTTGGACCGATGGTGGTAAAGATTCGATCCAGTTTTGACCATCGAAATAATACCACTTGCCGCTCTGAGCTCCTATCGTCCAACTCCTGCCCTTTTCATCCCTCAAACGTAGTTTTTTTAAACGGTCTTTGTATTCCTGTCCTGAAAGTTTTTTCGCTTTAAATTCCTGCTTAAGGAGGCTAAACTCTTTTTCCACTTCTTTAAACGGCTTGCTCATCTATTTATCTTAAAATCCAATATGTCTATACTCGTCATCCAACGGAAACAATGTTGTTTTAATTCTTGTTTTTTAAAACAATAATATTTCTGTCTTTTCTATTATAGTGAAGCCGGGACAAAAAAAACAAGGCGTTTTTGTTTTTCGATCTTTGTAACTCATTTATTTTCAATAGTTTTTGTATGTTGTTTATTATCAACAACTTAACAGCGATGCCCAAATTTTGTGCAATCTGTCATATTGTCTAGATTATACTGATTTTTGGCGTGGTATTAAGCCCCTCTTTCTACAAGTTTTCCACAAAAACTGTGAAAAACTTTTCTTACTATATCACCCCATTTTAAACATTCAAAATGAAAAGGATTTGAAAAGATCAAACAGGTTATAACCTTTGATGGGATCGGGGATAAAAGACAGAATAAAGATCAATAACACCGCAACGCCGATAATTTTTCTCCTTGGAGAAAGAGGTGTATCTTCGTCCAGAATCGTAGGATGTTTTAGTCCCATCACAGATATGAGAAGAGCCCAAACAAGCCATCCGATCCAAAAGAAAACTCCCATAAAAATAAATGCAGACAGAATATATCGGGAATACTTGTGCGATTTTTTTCCCAGTAAGGCATAAAAAACATGACCGCCATCGAGCTGTCCGATCGGAAACAGATTGAGAGCCGTCACAAGAATGCCCACCCAACCGGCAAAAGCAATGGGATGAAGGATCATATCTGAATCCGGTGGAACTCCTCTGAAAAGCAGGGAACTGAAAATTTTCAGAAGTAACGGTTCTCCTAGAATAAAACTTCCTTCTTTGGGAAGTGGGTCAACGACTCTGGATAGTGAGAGCCCTAGAAGAAGTGTAGGAACAGCGAGGATAAATCCTGTCAAAGGTCCGGCCACTCCAATATCGAACAGTTGCCGCTTCCTCGTGATCGGTGATCTGATTTTAATAAATGCCCCCATGGTACCGATCAGCGTAGGAGCGGGAATGAAAAATGGCAGTGTTGCATCGATATTATAATAACGGCAGGTGAGGAAATGGCCCAATTCATGGCCAAGAAGTATTCCAAGCAGAACAACTGCATAAAGAATGCTCAAGAATATTATCTGCGGATCGAGAATCAGATCAATACTGATGGGGAACTCATTCGTTTCACCCAAAACTTCAGCATATTTGTAATTTATGCTCCAAGAAAATCCTACAAAAAACGTTGAAAACATCGTGAGGACAAAAAGTACAACATTGAGCCATAATCGATTCTTTGAAAAAAAAGATGGTCTCTTTTGTACAGGGTAGGCAATTTTTTGAGTTTCGTCTTCCATCTTTCTTTATAAAAAAATAGGAGTGATAATCATCACTCCTATTGTTTGAAATTTAGTCTGGGATCAGTTACCTGTCAACTTTTTATACTTTTCCATCAATTCTTCTTTTGATTCTTGATGATCGGGATCAGGAATACAACAATCAACAGGGCAGACTTCCGCACATTGAGATTCATCAAAATGCCCCACACATTCTGTACACTTATTAACATCGATCACATAGATTTCATCTCCAGCAGTAATTGCATCGTTCGGACATTCGGGTTCGCAAGCACCGCAGTTAATACACT
>JAUWVG010000076.1 GCA_030617525.1 Candidatus Aminicenantota bacterium
AACAAAATCAAGCAGGTCTTCTGGAACCTCATGCTCAACGCCTCTGAAGCCATGCCTGCAGGCGGCACTTTGACTCTATCCAGCCGATATTCTCCTGATAAAAAAACCATCGAGATCGACTTCTCGGACACGGGTATCGGCATCGCTAAAGAACACATCAACAAGCTATTCGATCCCTTTTTTTCCACAAAAACAAGCGGCACTGGCCTGGGATTGGCTGTCAGCTACGGCATTATCAACCAACACCAGGGAAAAATCACGGTGGAGAGCGTACCGGGCCAGGGTACGATATTCACAGTCAGCCTGCCGGTTCCCGCAAAAAAACAGACAGTTAAGGAGGAAGCATGTCAAAAGTAAAAACAAAAATATTGGTTGTCGACGATGAAATAAATGTCGGAAAAAGCATCCGGCAGGCTATCCTCTCCGAAAACTTCACAATCGATACGGCTCTGAGCGGAGAAGAAGCACTGAAAAAAGACGAAAAGGAAAAGTACGATATGATTATCACCGACCTCATGATGCCGGGGATCAGCGGGCTGGACCTCCTCAAAACCATCAGACAGGAAAGGCCCGAAACGATCGTTATCATGGTCACGGGATACCCGACTATAAAGACCGCTGTCCAGGCGATTAAAATCGGCGCCTTCGACTATATCTCCAAACCCTTCACCCCAAATGAACTGCGGAGCCTGGTGCAGAGGGCTATCAAGCTGGCAAGGAACAGGAAAGATAAAAAAGAAGATGTCTTGCAACCTGAAATGCCTTCCGACTTGTTCATCATGAAAGGGCACACCTGGGTCCGTAAAGAAAGAGAATTGCTGGTCACCATGGGTGTTGTTTTCGATTTTCTCAAATCCATCAGAAAGATCACTGGAATTGAAATCATCGACGAAAACAAGAATATATTCCAGGGAGAAGTTTGTGCCAGAATTCTCGATGAGGACAACAACTTCCATCGCATCTGGTCTCCTGTTACGGGCAGAGTGGTCCGGGTCAATGAAAAACTCAAAGAAGATGTCTCTCTGATAAAGAAGGACCCTTATAAAAAAGGATGGCTCCTCCGAATCGAATCCACCAACTTGGATGAAGACCTGATAAACCTCTCTGACTCGCTAGACAAGCCGTAGACCTGAATGGGATTAAAAATGCCCAATCTCAAACCGCCTTCGACTCAAGCCTTTGTCAGCACGGCCAGAGCTCTAATGCATGAGTTTGAGTCGAAAAAATTTGTCTATATCGACCCGCACGGAAAGTGGAGAAAAAATCCGGATAGCTTACAGCACCGAGCCCAAAACGAGTTCCTCTTTCAAATCATGCGGTTCGATGGTAGCCGGAGAAGTTCGTTTTTAAAAAACATCTCAAAATTCTTTACAAGCAGTTCCCGATGGTCGGCCGCAAAAAGGCTGAAATTCGCTCTCCTTCAAAACAGCGCTGAAAACGCCGCCGGACTTAAAGAAGAGGACATCGACAAGGCTCTCCTCAAATCCTATTCACAGGCTCGGCCAAAAAAATTCCTTCCACTTTTAATCACTCTAGAATCCATAAGCTGGGCCCTCCAGTTCGATGCTCTCCGGCTTCTAAAAGACATGGATGTTTCGGAATGGGATAAGGAAGGGCAAACCCATCGACGAGAAATCGAGTTGAATTATGATGACCTCCATCTTCTCTTAAGAAACCAGACGACGGAAAAAGAACTCGTTTGTTTCATATCAGATCTCTTAGAAGTCCTGTTTCAGGCTGATAACGATTTTCTCATCCACATCCTTGCTCTTCTTTCCGCAGAAGAACGGTTCCTGCACACGTTTGCCGGGCTTACGAGAAAAACCGAAAATGTAAGAAAACATGAGGAAGCATATGGATTGATCCTGGAAAAAATGCAGCCTCTTCTAGGCATCGTCACCGAGACATCGCCAGCCCTGCTTCGCCCGTGTTTAAACTTTCTTCTCAACCCAAAGATTGAGCTGACCAGCGGCGTCCCCTATCAAGCCTCCGTCATCCTCAGTATCCTTCAAGACCCGAGGTCAACGACGGCACTTCTTGAAGCCCTGAACCATTTCCCGATTCACTGCTCCAAGATTCGGGAAAACATCATCTACACTCTCGGGAATTTGCGGGAAAAGAACGCCGTGGGACCTCTGAGTAAAATCTTGAATCAGCCCGATAAAATAACGGGCACATCGGCCAGCGGCAAAAGAATCGTACACCACCTTTTCGAACAGAAAGAAGAGGCCATCTGGGCTCTGGGCAAAATCGGTTATCCCGCAATGGACGCTCTGAAAATTCTGCTCAAAATCACAGACCATCCCTCGGCCAAATTAAAAACCTACCTTGCCTGGACGCTGGGGGAAATTGGACAAGCGCAGAAAGCAAAGAGAGGCGGCGTCAGCGCCGACATCGTCATCGCCCTCCTTCAGCTTTTAAAAACAAGGAACAAAAGACTTTTTGAAGAGACTGTCGCCGCCCTCAGGAAAATTGAACTTCCGGAATTCATCCATACTCTTTATCTCTATAACGTCGGAGCCGTCAACCTTCTGGGGCTCATGCCCGCCCAGAAGGGCCTTTATGAGCTTTCCGAGACTATCCATCATCTAGTCGAAAGCAAAGGAAAGGCCGTTGTGGCCGTCAACGGTGACTCCGGGACCGGGAAAACATACTTCTGTCAATCCCTCATCAACGGATTCGGCGATATAAAACCGGACGAGATCCTCTATTTGATGCGGGACCGTATAAAAGACCAGAGGATTTTCAACCGCATCCTCGGACTTACGTGGCTGAAGACTCACGTCGATCCCCTCCACTACCAAGATTACCTCCTGTCCGAGGAAAAAGACGACCCCGAAAAATACTTCAGGGACTATCTGCATAAACACACGGACAAGAAGCTGATTCTTCTTGACGGCTGTCGTGATGAATCCTATTTTCAGAGAATCATCGAACTTTTTTATTTCCGGGGCGAACTAGATGTCGAAGTCAACTTCCGAGCCACTCATTCCACGCGGCGCCTCAATCTGGAGGAGAGGGAAGTAGCCATGGATAGCGTTAAAACACATCTGGCCTTTCTCCAAGAACCGGCACTGGAAGATACGGTGTTCTATCAGGAAGGAAATGTTATCCTTTACGACTTGGACAACTCAATCACCTCCCGGTTGGACTGTGACGAAATTCTCGAGCTGTTCAAGAAAAAACGGATCGACCGGTGGGGGGACTTGATCATCTTGGGTGACTTCAACAAAGAAAAAAAAGGATTGAAGACCGCCACTGAACAGTTCATACCCCGCTATGAGAAAGTCAATGCCGAAAGCGAGACATGGAAGGAGGGAAAGGGCCAATCTTTTCAATCCGAAGAGAGAAATTTTTCGCCTAAGCTGAATGCCTGCACAGAGAAAAATCCGAATCTTCTTATGACCATTGACGCTTCGGATATAAAACCCAAAAAACTGCGCTTCTATGCCCAGGACCAGATCGCCGGCATTGGCGAAAGAGGAAGCGTATTTATTTTCACTTTCCTCGACAACCGAATTTTCTACACTTTCCAGGAACACATGAAGGACATTAGCCTCCTGGGTCGCGATATCCTGTTGGTGAACGAAAAAGGCGAATGTTTTGTCCTGTCCTTTGAAAAAAATGAAATCATCCGCTTGGATGGGATGGATTCTCCTGTTTGTGCTCTGTCAGCCTTCCCGAAAGACAAAGTAATAACAGGGCATAGGGACGGGACAATCCGCATATGGGCCCTTACCAGCAAAAGCCTGCAAAAGATAAAAGCCCATTCCGGACCTGTCTTATCTCTGGCCACGGATCACTGGGGACGGATCTATTCAGCGGGCAGAGACCACATTCTCAAGCAGTGGGACTTGGAAAGAGGATCTGTCGCATCAACCGTCTTTCCCAATGAAAAAATCACCCACATCAAGCCCTATCCAGGAGAAAAAATCCTGTCCCTGTCAGAGTCCTCCACAATTCACATCCTCGATTTCAAAGGCAGAAAAAAAACCTCGGTATTCTCTCCTTTTTCAAACCGATTTTCAGGCACAAACATTTATAGAGATGGGCGGATCATCACTATTTTTGATTTGTTCGGAAAAACTCCATCCCGGTCCGAAAACTATCTTGCCCTCATCTCACGTGCCCATAACGACTTTTATTTCCAAATCCTGGATGGACACACTCAGAAAACTCTCGACTGCCTGGCCATGGGCTCAAGGATAATCACCTGCGGCAGAGAATCCCCCGTCGAATATTCCCTGCGCATCTTGGGAACTGACTATAATGTCCGCACAGCCCTCAGCAAGCTTGAAATCTGGGGCGGCTAGGTCATAATGCAACACAGGTGTGGAGAATTTCCCCAATTAAACTTTTCTACCGCCTGCTCCCTCGCACATTGATCTATGGCTCATTGATCTATCTTTTATTTTATCAATTACTTAAGAAATATTTTTAAAATTAGATTCTTGTGCGCAAAACGGCACGTTTATTGCTTTGATGACATTGTCCGAAGGACACACACTCTTTAAAGGACTTAAAAATGAGAATAGTCAAACTTCACAAAAGCAACCTTATGTCATTCTTAGAGGAGATTTCCCAAGAATCAGAGTTATGGGCACCGGTCAAAAAATATGAAGACAAGCACATCTTTAAAAACATCGAGGATTTCGACCAAATCGATCTGGATTACACGCGCACCATCCTGCCCCCAAAAAAACTCCTCTTCCCTCCCTCTTTCAGGATGTACGAGGCCACACCAAAAAAATTCCATGCGGACTTCTCGCATATTTCAAAAAAGACTCTTTTTGGTGTCCACCCCTGCGACATCCACGGCCTTCTCATCATGGAACAGTTTTTTAAGCAGTCCTATGAAGACCCGTATTTTTCAGAGGCGCGGAAAAATCTCACTATCATCGGCCACTCCTGCTGGCCGGACGAACACTGCTTGTGCCGATCCACTCAAACCCATATTGTGGAAGAGGGGTATGATCTTTTCTTCACAGACCTCGATAAAAATTATCTGGTCTGGATCGGATCCAGCCATGGCGACGATCTTATACAGTTGAAACCGGACATTTTCGACGAAGACGTTACGGAAAAGGACATCCAACAGTTCATGCGATGGCGGGAAGAACGGGATAAAGCCTTTCAATCTGAAATCCAGTTCGAGGCCATGCCCGACTTGATGGAGCTGAAACTGGGAGACTCTGTCTGGGAAGAGCTGGGCGAAGCCTGCCTGGCCTGCGGATCCTGCACCAGTGTCTGCCCGACATGCAATTGCTATAATGTAAGAGACAATCCGGTACTGGGAAAAGAGGCATCCGACATCACTCGCTGCTGGGATGCCTGCACCCTCGAGAACTATTCCGCAGTGGCGGGGGGAGAAAATTTCAGAGAGAAGAAATCGGACCGTCTCAAATTGTGGTATACCCATAAACTCCAGGCATTCATCTCCAAATACGGGAAGCCGGCCTGTGTGGGCTGCGGCCGCTGTGTGGCCACGTGCCCCGTCGACATCAACATCAAAACAGTGGCTCAATCTCTTCAAGGAGAAAAAGTGGATGCCTTTTGGAGACGGCTCAATCAAGAGGTGACACAATGAACACCACAAAGCCACAGAGCATAAAAACAAATCCCTTCCTTCCGGAACCGGCCAGAATCGTACGCACTTATGATTTGACCGATGATGTCAGATTTTTCCAGGTACGGATCGCGGATATGGAAAAAGCCCTGTCCTTCCGGAACCGTCCCGGACAGTTTGTGATGATCTCGGTTCTCGGAGCGGGAGAGGCTCCGTTCTCTATTTCGTCCACCCCCTCCCGTCCCGGACTGCTCGAATTCTGTATCCGAAAAACAGGTATCGTTACTGACGCCCTTTTCAGAATTAAAGAAAATGATCTCATCGGTCTGCGCGGCCCCTACGGAAACGGTTTTCCCGTAGACAATATGGTCGACAAGGATATTTTAATCGTTATGGGAGGACTGGGAGCAGCCCCTTTGCGCTCGGTCCTTCTCTACTGTCTGGATAACCGCGATCAATTCGGCCGCATTATCCTTCTTCATGGAGCAAAAAGACCGGCCGAAATGATCTTTCGGGATGAATTTTTATCCATGAAAGAAAGAGACGACCTGGAGTGTTACCTGTCTGTTGATGAAGATGACTCGGGTCAATGGACCGATAATATCGGGGTCGTCACAACCCTTTTTCCAAAACTGGAAAGTATCGATCCGGCCAATACCTATGCTTTAGTCTGCGGACCGCCTATCATGTACAAATTTGTTCTCAAAGAACTGGTCAATCTCCATATCCCCAAAGATCAGATTCTGATGACCCTCGAAAGACGGATGAAATGCGGCGTAGGAAAATGCGGACACTGCGCCATAGACTACATCTACACATGTCTGGACGGCCCGGTGTTCACTTACTGGGATGTGCTCCACATGAGAGAACTCATATAGGGGAATGATATGAAAAAAGATAAAGTCAAAATCGGAATTTACGAACTCACCGGATGTGCCGGTGACGCACTCCTTATCCTCGATTGTGAAAAAGAGCTCATCGACATATTCAGCGCTGCCGATATCCAATCTTTTGCCATGGCTAAAAGCGACAACATCGACGGGCCTCTGGATATCGCTTTGGTTGAAGGCTCGGTGACAACGGAAAGGGAAATCGAAGAAATCAAAGACATCCGGCAAAGAGCCAAAATTGTGGTCGCCATCGGCCTTTGTGCCACTGTTGGCGGCATCCAAGGGCGATACAAGCCACACTCTGTGTGGGAAGCAGACTATAAATCCGTGTACGGGGAAACAGAAATGACCCACACCAAGCCCATCCAGTCTCAACCTATCGATGCCTACATAGAGGTCGATTACTATCTACCGGGCTGTCCCATCGGAAAAGATCAATTCTTGAATTTTTTCACCCGTATGCTCGGGGGAAATCCCCCGGAAAAATATCCCCAGCCAGTGTGTGTCTCCTGTAAGCACAACGAAAACGACTGCCTCCTGACAAAGGGAGAATTCTGCCTGGGGCCATTAACGGCAGACGGCTGCGGAGCAATTTGTATCAATCACAATCTTCCCTGTGTCGGGTGCTGGGGACCCATAGAAGGGGCTAACTATACCTCAGAATATCACCTGCTTAAAGAAAAAGGATTTGATCCGGAATTCATCAAAAAGAAACTGGCCAACTTTTCCGGCACGAAAATCGGGAAACTCATCGAATCCATAGAAAAGGAGAGGCCATGAAAACAATAAGCATAAATCCACTCACTCGTGTGGAAGGCAATGGAGGAGTCTCTGTTACTATAGACGGCAAAATGGTCACTGGCGTCAAATTCACGATCTACGAGGGGCCCCGGCTCATCGAGCGTCTGACTGTCGGTCGAACTCCGGAAGAGGACATCAGCTTGACGCCGAGAATCTGTGCCATCTGTTCTGTCTCTCACAGGCTGGCCGCAATCCGAGCCATGGAAAACGCCCTTTCAGTTCAAGTGTCGACCAAAGCTCACCTGTGTAGAGAATTGTTGCACATGGGAGAAATGATCGAAAGTCATTCGCTGCACACTTTTTATCTCGCGCTTCCGGATTATTTGGGATTCCCAAATGCTATCGCCATGGCCTCGAAATACGAACTTGAAGTCCAGATCGCCCTGGAAATGAAGCAATTTGCAAACCACATTATGAAAACATTGAGTGGTCGTTACATTCATGGTGAGAATCCCCAAATCGGCGGATTCGGCCGATTCCCCACCAAAAAAGAGCTCCTGTGGATTAAAAGCCGGGCTATCCAGTTTATGCCCTTTGTGAAAAAAACAGTTTCCCTATTTTGCGAATTAGATTATCCTGACTGTCCGGAAGACGACACTCTGTATGCTTGCTGTGATCCAGGCAATCAAAACTACGGTTTCTTGGGAGACCATATTCTTCTCTCAAACGGCGAAACCATCCCCAGAGAAAACTACACAAGCCTGACCAATGAATATATCGTCTCCCATTCTTATGCAAAACGCAGCCGCTACAACGGAAAACCCTATTCCGTAGGGGCCCTAGCTCGGGTGAACAACCTCGGTGATCGCCTGAAAGGCGAAACAGGGAAATTCTATAAAAAATACTTCAACAAGAGATGGAAAAAGAATCCTCTCTTCCATAACGCGGCACAAGCCCTTGAAATCTGTTACTGTTTCGAAAGAATCCCATCTTTGATCGATGCCATTTTAAAGCGCTCCAAGGACCAGCCTCTTGTGGCTTATACGGCAGAAA